>JBAXGE010000074.1:0-10487 GCA_037139555.1 Phycisphaerae bacterium | reverse complement strand
TGACAAACTCACGCGGTTCAGCGCAGAAGGCGATGAAAGTGGAGGTAGAACTGTCCGGGCCGCGCAGGGTGCCGGTGAAATCACCGCCGTCGCGCACGCAGTTGAAATAACCAATGGAGGTGCCATACCAGTTAGCCCCACCATCCACCGTCCGGTTGATGCTGTCGCCGGGGGTTTCGGAGGTAAAATGCCAATTGACTGTGGCGGCGTTAAGTGTAGCCGCTAGGCCCAACCCAGCCAACGCAGTTACCAACCACAGTGTGTGATGGCCATGCATTCTTGTCATCGTGTCACCTGCGTTACGTTGCCCATGTCAAAAATCTACCCTCGCGGACACCTAATCGGTCCGCACAGATTGAGCATGGCCTGACGTTAACCATACCAATTCAGTACCCAACATAATATTTGTTGTACCGTCCAAAATCAAGACATTATGTCTCATTTAGTGTTTTTGAAGTATATTTTGCGCATATTATGCTTAATTATAAATATTCGCATGTGCGTTGGCGTGGGGATGCGCAACATGGATGGGATGGAATGTAATGGAATAGTAGAATTGGTCAGATAAAATGCGATGCACGTACCACGAAGACAAAATTTATCTCCCGCCCAGTAGCGTTCCCGGGTCTAGCGGGTCATGCGCCGCCGACGTAAGAGCAGACCAACGGCACCGGCGGCCAAGAGTGTGAGGCTGGCGGGCTCTGGAACCATCAAGGTCACGCCCGAGCCGTCTGCATAGGCAAAGACCACGCCCGGCATGGGCCCATCGGCAGAAGTCCAAGGCGCCACGCGATCGGTATGGTTATCGGACTCAAAACCGCTGGTGCCCAGGTTTGTGAAAACCACTTTATCCCAGGTATTGTTCTCATCGCCGAAGAAGTTTAGAAACGCGTAGGGTTCGTTCTTGTTCTGGCCAACATAGACGCCGGAAGGATTACCGAAATATGCCGACGGCAGCTTGGCGGGTAACTGGGCAGTATCAAAAGAAGCAATTAGCGTGGCGCCGTTATAGAACTTCAAGAGGTTCGCATTGTCGCCAGCCGACCACCACAATCCAAAATATGCATGCTGCGTGTTGAAAGTCAAGGTGGTAACCGCAACGCTACTCGTGCTCTGTACTGCATACATGCCCGTCCCACCCGCGGCGCCATACCTATCGGGAGTATGAACCCGGAGGGTATCGTAGGTGCCAACCCCGGTCCAAACAACATTGGTATGGGTCCCTGCCGTCAGGCTGTCGAAAGTCATTACGGAGGTATTGGCAAGTCTGGAGTTAAGGTCGCCCGGAGCTTCGGCATACGAGATCACAATCCCGGCATGAGCTAAATTGCACGCACCAAGCACTGCGACCGCGACTAAACCGAGTTGACATGTACGCATAAAATACCTCAATCAATCCAGCCTATAGAACCCTGTCACACAAAACACTTAGAAACACATTATTACGCATAGTCTACATAAAGACCTTTTAGTACTTATTTTTCTGGATTTGCCAAAAGTGTCAAGTGCGTGCAACAACAATACATAATATTTGCGTCGCCTTTCTTCGCTATAACGCTTCTTTTGTGACTGTTTTATATTTGCATATATCCTTTTTAAGAATATTACTCGAAGCACGCGTATCGAGACGCAGAAAGTACACGAGTAAACATTTTAGTGGGGATGGTAAACAAGGGAGGGGACTGGGCGTTGCAGGACTTGAACCTGCGACCTTACGGGTGTGATCCGTACGCTCTAACCAACTGAGCTAAACGCCCGATGCGTGCCAAAAGCACGTTCAGTTCAAGAAATATACCAGATACCGGCAGGCGTGGCAAATACTTTCTTGCCTAGAGCGGTAACTGGGCCAGTGCGGCGGTTAAAACCTGATCCACATCCAGCCGCGTCATACAGCGATGATCTATGGGGCATTTCTTTAGCTGACAGGGGCCGCAGCCCACCGGGACCCGGACCAACCGTTCTTTACTGGTAAAGGTTTCCGCCCAGCGCGGGTCCGTGGGCCCAAACAGTGTCACCAGCGGTACGTCCAGCGCAGCGGCGAAATGACGCGGGCCGGTATCGTTGCAGACCATCAGCCCGCAATGCGGCAACAGGGCCTTGATCGTGCCCAGGCCCGGCGGGGTTATATTGGGTAGCTGCCGCAGGTCAATCAGCCCCTCGGGGGGATGCCCCCCCGCCTGATATGCCCGTATGATCGCCTGGGTAATCGCTTGTTCCATGGGACCGGCAATCAGCAAACAGGTCGCCCCGCGCTGCTGATTCAGGGCCCCCGCCAGCACGGCAAACCGTTCCGGCGGCCAGCACTTGGAAGCGCCGAAATTCGCCCCCGGCACCAAAGCCACCAAGGGTCGTCGGGCGGGTAAAGCGCGTATCAATTCCTGCGCTGCGGTAGTCTCTTCCGGCGTAATCCCCAACTGCATCTTCCGGTCATCAGCATTACCGCCCAGATAGCTGGCCAACGCCAGATAATAATCAATCGTGGGCAGAGGCTGCCAGGCCAGATGCCGGGCGTAGCTGGCCATCAGCCGTTGCATGCGGCCCAAGACCGGCGGTTGCGGATCGGCCATGTTGGTGGTGCCGGTGGCGAGTTGTTGGGCGATTTGGCGTTGGACCAGGTGGTAGCCAAAAGCGGTAAGTTTTTCTTCCCCCCGGCGTTTCAGGGGTTGCAGGCGATCGGTTAACAACATCTGCCGGCCGTCGCGGGCATAACCCAGCCGGCGCGGGATCCCCGCACGCCAGGTCAACCACGCGGAACGGAAACTATTGGGCAGCAGGAGCGCGAGGTCAAAATGATTATCCCGCATCCAGCGCAGGACGGTGGCCATTTGTCGGCCGGCACTGCCGGTGCTGCGGGTGGGATATTCCATGACGGCATTCACAAACGGCAGGCCGCTGGTCACCGCCCCCAGCAACGGTTTTTGTAGCGTAGCTATGTGGGCCTGGGGGTATAACACGCGTAGTTCGCGCAGCAAGGGCGTAGCCATCACTCCGTCGCCAAGCCAATTGGGCATGACGACCAGAATGCGTTGCGCGGGAATACGGGGCACAGTCTGAACCATAGATGTATAGCATCGGGGCGAATGCGGTTGGATGCAAGTCGGGAGCGGACAAACCGCGTTACTGCGCCTGTGGGTGGGTAGTCGGGGGCATGGGCTTGGTCGCGGGTTGGGTGGCGGGTATTTTGGATTTGGTATACCCGATGGTAACGACCCCCGCGCGATTGACACTGAAGGTACTGAGGTAAACCTGCCCGGCTGGTGTCGTACGCTTTAGTTGCGGGGGTCGGCCGGCGGGGCCGGGGAGGATTTCCCACTGTCCCGCCTGCCGGGCCACGGGCAGATGCTCATCCAACAGGGACATGGGCAGCCAGATTTTTGCCGATAGTGGGATATTAATCTTTTGGTCGGCGCACGCCTTCAGAAACACCTCTGCAGATTCGTACTTCTGCCCCAGCAGACTCATCCGGCCCAGTATACTGGTCAGCGCGCGGTGCGCGGCTTCCTCATACAGGTCCTTGGTGCTGTCCAGTTCCAAGGTAGTCCAATACTTCGCCCACTTTTCCTCGATGGTCGTGGTATCACGACCAAACACTTTGCGCCAGGCGTCGTCGGGCTTGGTCCCCGTGCCCAGCCGATTCACAAACTGGACCAGCAGCGGTTGATATTTGCCGTTTTCGCCATGGGCCAAAAATTGCACCATGGACCAGACCTGCAGGTAGTTGATATGGCTCAACGATTTATTCCACTCTGCATGCGACATGGCCAGCATGGTGGCCCAGGATTTGGTCAGCTTGAGTTTGAGCATGGACTGGATATCCAACCGTCGCAGATTGGAGATCGCCCCCGTGACATAACCATCGCCGGTAAACACCGCATCGCCAAAGTATTCCGCCAACCCCTCGCTGATCCAGACCGGCAAATCACCGGGAATCACAGCGTAGGCAAATTGGTGAAAGCCTTCGTGCTGGATAGTGTGCCACATCAGTGGAGAATTGCGCGTCCCCGCAATCGCCAGCAGCCGATCCCCCTGCGGTCCGCCGGTGGTACACATCCCCAAAGAACCGGGCACCCCGCCGGCGGCGTGATAATCCGCACGGTCAGTGAACAATTCGAAATTCAACATACCCCGGTTCTGGCCGGAAAAGCCCGCCGTCCGGCGCTGATATTCCTCATACATCCGGGTCATGCGGATATAGACTTCACGCATACGGTCATCGGGCAGATTATGTTTGATCCGGTAATAGGGCGATTCCACGGTGCGATAGGGTTGGGTGGCCGCACGCGAAGTGGATTGGCTCTGGGGTTGGGTGGTCTGGGCCTGGCCTGTGGTCATCCCCAGCCCCACCAGCAGCAGCACGCAGCAGGATGACCATGGGTTCATGCACAGGCCTCTTTCAGGTGGCGTGGCGCCGGGCTCAATAGATGCCCGGCGGTCGGGTGGGCCGGGTCGTGGGAGTCACAGTTGGCTTGGTGGTTGGGGTATTGGGGATGGTCGCGCCGGGTTGGGAGGTGGGCGCGGGCTGCAGGATATAGTTCACCTTGGTGACGTTGGTGCCATTGGTGAGGAAGCTGCTGATAAACACCTTGTCATCTTGCGTGGTACGTTTGAGTTGTAGCGATTTGCCTTTCTCTGCTGGAATCAATTCCCACTTACCGGACTTGCGCGCCACCGGCAAATGTTCTTCCAATAAAGTCTCTGGAAGCCAATTCCGGGCCGATAATGAGATTTTTATTTTCTTAGCTTCGCAGGTCATAAGAAAATCTTCGGCGGTATAAAACTTCTGCCCGTTTAGGGCCGCGCGGGCCAGAATACTGGTCAAGACCCGATGGGCAGCTTCATCATACAAATATTGTGTACTATCGGGCTTAAGCTCAGACCAGTATGTTTTCCATCGTTGCTCAAACGCGGTGATATCGTTGCCAAACACCTTGGTCCAGACGGTCTGTGGTTTGGCACCAGTTTTGAGACTATTCATAAACTGGATTAACGGCTTCTGGTACTTGCCGTCATCTCCGTGGGCGAGGAAATGAACCATGGACCAGGCCTGTAGGTAGTTATTGTGATCCATTGCGTCTTTCCATTCCGCATGAGTCATGGTAAGCATGGTGTTCAGCGGTTTGTAGGTATTCTTGCTTATCATGCCCTGCAATTCATCCAGCTTATCGTTGGGCACAACACCGGCGACATAACTGTCCCCAGTATAAATTGCTTCGGCAAAATATTCTGCTAGCCCTTCATTGATCCAGACAGGCAAATTCTCATAGATAACCGCGTAGGCAAATTGGTGGAAACCTTCATGTTGAATTATTTTCCAAGTCCATTGCGAGTTAGAGTCCCCCGCAATCGCCATCAAGCGAATGCCCCCGAACCCATCCCATGTGAACACACCCCCCGATTTTGGCAGTCCACCTGCGGTATAATAATCCTCTTCCTTGGAGTATAATTCAAAATTCAGCATCCCGCGATTTTTGCCGGAAAAACCGGCGGTGCGTTGCTGATACTCTTCGTACATCCGGGTCATGCGGATATAAACTTCACGCATGCGGTCATCGGGTAAGTCGGTTTTGATTTTGTAGTAAGGTGAGTCAATCACACGGAAGGGCACGGATTCCGGCTGCGGTTTGGGCTTGGTGGTCTGCGCCCAAAGCGGTAGCACGCCCAACAGCAATGCCGTCAAGACCCACAATGGTTTCCACGATCCCATCGTCTACTCCTCAATTTTGGCTACGGATCGTCAATCCTTCCTGATTGATCGTCACCGTAAAGCTCAACCCCAGCGAACCGGGCCGCATACTCATCCGGTGCAGTTCCGTCCGCAGGCGATGCGCCTGCTCGGGGCTTTCGCAGAGGAAGAAGGCGAACCCGCCACCACCCGCGCCGGATAAAGAGGCCCCGATATAGTAAGGACGCAATTCCAATAATAACGCGTCAATCGCGGAAGTGGAAGAGCCGGGGAAGAGTTCTTTCTTGATCCGCCAATAGTGGTTGAGCTCCCCCGCCACGCCCACCCAGTTGCCGCGCTGCAGGGATTTTTCCATGGCCACCACCGACTGTTGCAATTCCGAGAACAGCACCATCGTAGCGGGATCGCGGCCCAGATAACGGCCCATCACTTCGCGCAGGATATTCCGGGCCAGCCGTTGCTGGCCGGTGAAATAAACCACCAGCCGGGACTGTAACCCTTTGAGGATACTGTCCTTGACCGCAAGTTTTTGCACCTGTAATTTTTGTGGGATACCGGGGCCCGAGCGGGTGAGTTTAACACCCGGCGCGATGCCCCCGACCTGGTCCTGCCAGCCCCCGCCGGTACTGAGCCATTGCTCCAGCAGCGAGGTTTGCTCGTAGATGGATTCCAATTTGGTGTCCAGCCCCACCGCTTTGCGGAGTACCGCCAGCGTGGCCGCCCCAAGGATGGAACTGGTGCCCATGCCCGAGCCTTTGGGCAGACTGGAATCGGTGATCAACTCAAAGCCACCCGAGGTCAGCCCCATGCGTTTGAACCAAACCTTGGCGCTGGTTTCCTTGGGCTGCGGTGCCAATCCGGTCAGACGCAGTGCCGTCAAGTGCAAGGCGAAGGGATCGCGCGGGTCTACCCGGGCAGGAAATTGCTCGGGGCTGCGCAATTCCACAGACTTGCCCAGATCACGCGAAATCAGGCGTAGTACCGGGTCTTCAATGGCGCATACCGAGGCGGATATCGGCTGATCGCCGTTCAAATCCACCGCGAGATTGATCACCGCGCCGCCATGTTCCAGACAGTACGGCGGGGTATCCGACCAGCCGCCGGTCAAATCCAGCCGGGCCGGGGCTTTGGCGACAATAGTCTTGAAGGGCTGCAACCGCGCAGGTTTGATCGCTGTGGCGGTCGGCGTCATGGCCGTGGAAATCGCCGCGAACGATGCATCGAACGAGGTCCCCGGCGGAATGAGACCGTGTAGCGTCTTGGGAAAACCCGGACGCTGTTGGATTTCATGCAAGGACCAGTGCAAGCGAGCGCGCTGCAGCGCCGGACGCTGCGGGTCTTGGGCCGCCGCGGACAATTCTGTCACCAATTCACGATAGCCCGGCAGTGAAAAATGGTCCACCGCCATCGCGGAAGAAATGGTCACCCCTTTGGCCACCGCCTGGATCCACTGCCGCGCCTGTAAGCGCCCGGCAATGCGGTCGCGTTGCTGGTGCATTTCGTCGGCATCGGCCAATTCCAGAATATCCGCCATACTGACGCGTTTACCCGATAGCCAGGCCTTAAGCTGGGCGGGTTTGGCATCGCGCGGGTTGGTCATCCACAGGTAGGAAGCCAACGGCAACTCCGGTGCCACCTCGACACCCCAGGGCAAAGCAGGGAACAGGCGTGCGGTCCACAGCGTGCGGTGAGCCAGACCGGCGGGCCACAAATCCTCGTCACTCACCCCGGCCAGCAGCATCCAGTGCCGCAGGTCCACATGACAATACGTGCGGTCGGATTTGAAGTCATCATGCACCCCCGCCAATACCAACGCACAATAGCGTTTCTTGCCTTCGCGCAGCGGCGTGGTGAACAGTAGGGTTTCGGCGGCCAGACTCAGTGGTACAGTGGTCTGGAAAACCACGCGACTCAGCACGCTGCCTTTGCCGATTTCCAGCGGACCGGCCAACTGCACATTTTCCAATACGCACTGGGGGCCCACCTTGACGGGGCCTTCCAACAAAGCCTGAAACAGCCGGCTTTGCGCGGGAGTTTTGCGTTCGGACAGGGCGCGAACATTGGTGTCAAATAATTGCGCTGCAACCGCACGATCCACCTGCACCATGGCATCGCGGAATTGGGCCGTGGTACCCAGATGCAGGAAATGCGCCTCGGCTAGGGCATACATGGTCAGCGGTACCTTGGCCAGTGCGGCACGCAGATCAAATTCCAGTTGCCCCTTGGGGTGACCGGCGCTGGGACGTTTGCCCGAGGAGGGTCCGGGGTTGGTTGCCGCCGGGACCACATCGGAATACAAGTCAATTTGCTGACGGTGTTTGAGTTGCCAACGGGCGTCGTAGCGCTTGGCCAGTTGCAGCAGACCGCGGGTAGTGGCGCCATCGAAGAAGAGCAGGCCGGTATCAATCAGCACTTGATTCTGGGCATCGGTGGCACCGGCCGCCTGCATCTGTTCGACGCTGGCCTTCTGCATGCACGCCGTGACGCGCGGCATGGGGCTGCGGTCGCTGGGGTCCACGCAGAAAATACCATGGGCCTCACCCATCGCGGCGGGTACGCGCATGGATAACGCGGTGATGCCATGGGCACCGGCGGGCATCGCGGCCCCGTCAAATAGCAGGAACACATCCCCTGCTGCTACCAGCATGCCCGGGCCCAGTTTTTCCGGCAGAGGTGCCAGCATCAGATAAAGGTGATCGAACAGGCTCGACAAGGCCCCATCGGGGCGTTGTAACGGCAAGGGTGAAAAAATCTTGCCCAGCGGGGAATACATCGGCAGACGCTGGCTGGCGCCGCCGGAGTGAATCAGCAGAATCCGCAGTTGTTCCAACGGCCGACGATCTTTGAGCTGTTTCTGATGGGCAATAATTTCGCGCAGAACGTTGAACGTCGCCCCGCCGGAACCCGCCCGGATGCCCGGAGGATCGGGCACCACGAGAAAATGTTGGCTGCTGGAGAAAAACGAACCATGCGGGCCCACCCCGCTACAACGGGCGCTGAGTTCATGGCGATACCCCGCGGCTTGATGTTCGTTGGCGGCGGTCAGGACCAGATAATCCCACACCAGACCGGGCTTGCGCGCGACCAAACCACGTTTGTAGGCCTCGACCGCACGGTCAATCAACGGTTGTACATCCACTCGTGTCTGCGCCATAGGTTCTCTCCCCGGTTATGCGTTAGTTTTTGAGTTTCTTTTCGAGCAATTCGCCGACCAATTTGGGATCGGCCTTGCCCCCGCTCAGTTTCATCACCTGCCCGCGCAGGAAGCCCAGCGAGGCCTGCTGCTTCTTGGGATTGTTCCTGGCGTCTTCCACCGCCTTAGGATTGGCATCCAGTGCCTGCTGCACCCAGGTCTCAGTCTGGCCGACATCACGCACTTGCACCAAGCCCAGCTTTTCGGCCAGCGCCTTGGGATCCGTGTCAGATTGCTGGAGCAGAGCATCAAACACCTGCGCTGAAGCAGTTGCACTGATCGTGCCGTCATCCACCAGCTTGGCCAATGCGGCATACGCCGGTGCGGTGATCGGCAGATCGGAAATCAGCACTGTAGCGCCCGCGGCGGTGGTACGTTCGTTGGCGGTCTTGGCGCCGAAGCCCAGAATCAGATTCAGCACCCGCCGGGGTGAACCACCCAGCGCAATGGCCTTTTCAAACATCTCTGCCACGGTGCGTTCTTCGACCAGAGTAGTGGCTTCTTTGATGGTGGCACCGTAATCCTGCATATAACGTTTGCGCCGCGCGATGGGCAGTTCCACCATCTCGGTGCGAATCTGGTCAATCCACGCTGGCGTGGTGGTTAGCGGCACCAGATCGGGATCGGGGAAGTAGCGGTAATCATGGGCTTCTTCCTTTTCCCGCTGCAGCACCGTCTGGCCGGTTTCATCATCCCAGCCGCGGGTGGCCTTGCCCATGGGTTGTTGCACGCGCCCGTCGGCATGCCATTGGGCCAACTGGCGTTGGATTTCATACGCGCTGGCGCGTTCCACCGCGCGGAAACTATTGAGATTCTTGATCTCGGAAATCGGGGTCTTGTAGACCTTGCCCTGCCAGGTGATGTGCAGGTTGATGTTGGGCTCGAAACGCATGTTCCCCTGCTGCATGATGCCCTGACTTACGCCCAGATACCGGCAAATGCGGCGGAGTTCTTCGCCGAAAATCCGCGCTTCTTCGGGACTCTGCAAATCCGGTTCGGTCACGATCTCCAACAGCGGTGTACCCGCGCGGTTCAAGTCCACGTGCGACACATCGGGCGAACCTTCATGGCCCAGTTTGCCGGCGTCTTCTTCCAGATGGGCGCGGCGGATATTCACGCGTTTGATCGTCCCATCGGGCAGAGGCATATCCAACACGCCCACCCCGCACAACGGCAGATCATATTGGCTGATCTGATAATTCTTGGGCAGGTCGGGATAGTAATAGCTCTTGCGGTCCCATTTGGTGAATTGGGCAATTTCGCATTCCAGTGCCAGCCCCACCATGATCGCCATCTCCACAGCGCGTTTGTTGATCACCGGCAGCACCCCGGGCAAGCCCAGAATAATCGGGTCCACCTGGCTGTTGGGCTCGCCACCAAAGCCGGAGGCGGCCCCGGTAAACATCTTGCTGCGCGTGGCCAACTGCACGTGCACTTCCATGCCAATCAGGACTTTATAAGTTACATCTGCGACAGTGGTCATTGCGGGCTACTCCGAACTAGCTCAAAGCCAATCAAAACTCGACCCGGAATACCTGCGCATCCCGGCGGTAACGCATCATCCTAACGGTGTTTGCGATATCGTGCCACCCGTCCCACAGGCCGGAAACC
>JBAXGE010000073.1:0-10505 GCA_037139555.1 Phycisphaerae bacterium | reverse complement strand
GCAAAGCCCCCGGGCCGCCCCACACACGTGGCCATATTCCGGGCACAGAATTGTTCATGACCACCCCGACACTGGGCACAGGAACCGCAGGAGCCAGCCTGCCAACCCACCCCCACCCGGATACCCTTGCGCAGGCCGGTGACCTGCGTTCCCACCGCCACCACCTCGCCGATAATCTCATGCCCGGGGACCAGCGGATACGTGCTGACCTGCCAATCATTGTCAATCAGATGGATATCCGAGTGACATATACCGCAGTGGCTAATTTTTACCAAAACATCATGGCCAGCAAGCTCGGTGGGAGGGTATTGGTGGGGTTGCAAGGACGCTTTGGGCGACAACGCGGCATAACCGTCAATCAGCATGGCATACTCCTAAACGTGGGTCTGAGGATAATTATAGCCCGCGGATTTGGTCCCACGACCAAAGCAATTTACAATAGTGGGTGTCAAGGGTATTTTTGGGCTCATCCGGTATTTCCGGGAGCTTTGAGTATTCTGCCCCAACGGGGCAATATTTGTATAGCCCAGGGCAACGCCTTGGGTGGCCGTGTCCCGGGCCGCGCAGTGCTCTGAAGGAGCACCCAAGGTGGGTCGTACCACAACCCAGGGCGTTGCCCTGGGCTTGATAGATGCCGCCCCTTTGGGGCGAAGATCAGGTCGGTTCCCCGGAAATACCGGATGAACCATTTTTTTTAGAAGGTCTCACCATGAAAAACTACGCACTCCTACTCAGCTTGGCCCTCCTCAGCACCGGCTTGGTGGGCTGTATTGAAGATGACTCGGTGCCCTATCGCACCAGCCGCGATAATCGTCTGTTCGATGCCAATGATCGGTCCCGTGAGAATGCCGAACGCCGCGCCCTTGAAGCTCCACGTCCCACCACCCCGGTGGATAATTCGCGCAGCGGGGAATTTCCCGGCCAATCCGCCCTGCCTGTGCCCGGTGTGATTACGGCCTGCGATACTTCGGCCCTCGCAGCGCTGTGTGCCCCCGAATCGGGTCGTCTACGGACCTTGACCAACTACTTTTTGAGCGAGCACGCACTGGTCATAGCAAAGAACCCTGAATGGGGTCGTCCCCTGGCCATGGTGAACTACCCCGGCCGGGACTGGACCATGCCCAAAGTTATTATTCCTGCAACCGGCACCCCGCACAATCCGGTGTATTTCACGGATCTTGATGCGGACGGGGAGACGAACCGCTGCTCGTGGCTTAATGTCCCGTGGTTTTTCGCCAGCGTGGCCAAATGGCCGGTGGAGATGCTACGGCAGTGTCCGCATGCCAGCGTGACAACGCAACACACCACCTATAACGCGATCTATCAGGGACATCTGCCGCATCTGGACGCCGTGCAACCCTCGCCCCAACCGGGTGAACTAAAATTTGCTTATCCCCAAAGTACGACCCGTCCGGCCATGGAAATGCGCTGAGGCTCAGGTAGACGGGTTCAATAGCGGGCGTAAACGCCCCGCGTGCTGGGCTAGTAGCTGGTCGGCCCTGACCCCGTCACAGTGCTGATGATGCATCACCAGTGCCCTTTTAACCTTGCCCCCGGCGGCATAGAGCAGGTGCATGGCCGCGTCACGCGGCAGCCCGGACAATTGCTGGATCATGCGGGTGCCCCGGTCAATAAGTTTGGCATTTTTCATGGCATCAATATCCACCATGAGATTGCCGTGCACTTTGCCGATTTGCGCCATGGCGAGTGTGGTCAACATATTCAAGACCAGTTTGGTGGCGGTGCCGGCTTTCAGCCGGGTGGAGCCGGTCAGCAATTCCGGACCGGTATTGAGGCAAATATACAAATCCGCCGCAACCGTGATATGTTCCCGGGCCGTACAGGCCAGGAGGATCGTGGTACAGCCTTGTTCGTGGGCCGCACGCAAGGCGGCGTGGACGTAGGGCGTAGTCCCCCCCGCCGTGATCCCCATGGCCACATCCGGGGCTTTAAGCTGTAACAGTGCCACGGCAGCGGCCCCGGCATCTTCATCGTCTTCAACATTTTCCAGCGAGCGCCGCAGGGCGATATCACCACCGGCAATCACCCCCACCACCATACCGGGATCACTGCAAAATGTCGGCGGGCACTCGGACGCATCCAGCACGCCCAGGCGTCCACTGGTACCGGCCCCAAAATAGACCAGCCGGCCCCCCGTTTGGAAGGCCGCTGCCACCAGACGCACGGCTTCGGCTATTTCCGTTTGGGCGGCGCCGACGGCTTGCCAGGCTTGTTGATCCACGGAATGCATCAGCGCGACCGCCGCGGGGATGTCTAATTCATCCAACTGCCGGGAGGCGGGGTTCGCCTGTTCGGTGTGGATATGGCCACGATCGGGCACGGCATCAGAGTTGGTCACGGTTTACCTCGGACACCTTAGCGTGGTGTCGGATTAGGGGTATCAGGTTTCTTTTCGAGCACGCGTCCGGGCGTGATCACCGTGGTGGTGGTAGCTTCCTGCGCCTGTTTAAACTTGGCCTCGCGTGCGCCCCACATTTGCGTCATCCGTTCTTTGGTGGTGGGCACAAAGGCGGTTTGTTGGGCGGTTTTCATCATCTGAATGTTCCCACGCTCATCCACCCAACTGGTGGTCTGGCCCGGGTCCAACTGGTCCAGCAAGCGGATGGTATCCATCCCCTGCCCACCTAGATCAATCCGATCCGGGCCTTTGATACTCAGGGTGCGAATGTCCATGCGTTTTTCTTCTCCGTTATAAACGGCGAAGGCCATGCTTTCGTTCTGCTTCAAATCCACCACGCGGGACCAGAGTATCTCCAGCGGCTTGGGCAAGGGGGCGGGCATATCCATGGTTAATTGCCACTCACGGAAGCTACGGCCCGCATTCAATTCCTCATTGGTCAGGGGTTGATCCGTGCCGAAGGTGTCTTTGGTGCCCTTGGGTAATACCTTGCCGGCGGCTTGGATCATCGTGGGGTATTGTTCCCGATTCACACTCACCCGATAGACCGGATTCCCGGTGCGGTCCTTGCCGCCAGAGACAATCCCCACTTCCAGGACCCAGGCCAGTGAACGTTTGGCCCGCTCGTTATCCACCAACTGATATTCATTCACCAGCGATTCCCATGACGAATAATGCCCCCGGCTCATATCCCCCAGCGCCCAGAAACCGCGGGTCTGCATGAGTACCATCGTCCCCTCGGGGGTGAAGATGGTACCGTATGACCCGAGCATAAAACCGTCAAAGCCATCGCGTTTCACTTTGCTTTCTTCATGCCGCAGATATCCAATGTCGCGATTGTTCCGTAAAATCCGGAAATACCGGGGTTCGTTGTTCATACGTTTGACTAATTCATCGGCGCTGCGCTGCAGGAACCACTTGCGCCCCGCTTCGATGGCCTGACGGCGCTTTTCTGCCGTGACGGCGGGGTCCAATACTTCAAATTCCTTGACCATCGCCGCAAAGGTCAGCTCTGCCGCCGCCCGGTTGGCCAAGGGGGCCAGCAGGCTCAGGTGCATGAAGCGGGTTTCGGACATCTGGGAAAAATAGTTGAAATTGATATACGGCACCCCTTTGGCTTCCGGGGTGGCGCCGGCCATTTCCATAGTGGCCACCAAACGCGCCTGGGGGCGCTCCACACCTTCGACAACCTTTGCTTCCAGGATTTGAATGCCACGCACGCCAGCCGATAAATCGGCCGAGATTTGTTTGACGATTTCTTCCACGGTGGCGTTCTGGGCCGTCACCACCAGCGCTACCCCACCGGAATATTGTTGCCGGGGTTCGAGAAAGGTGAGTAATTCATGACTGCTCTTCTGGCCGGTCGGCAGCAGGTTGGTGTTCACTTGTTTGGTTACCACCTGCGCATCCACCGGCGGTGCCATACGGTAGCCCGCCTGCTCATCGCGATATTCGCTGCCCAGCAGTGTGGTCCCGCGCGCCCCGGCCGTCCCCGGGGCCGGGTCATCTTTGGGCACCGGAATTTGGGCATAGGTCAGCCCACACAGTGCCAGCAGCAAACCCGTTGTGATAAACCTGTACTGCATTGTGATTCCTCGTTTAGGGTTTGATGGTGAACTTGAACGCGGGTGCAATTGTCTGATCAAACAGCGCGGTATCCCATTCTTCGATCCGTGTGCTACCCGCATAGATCAGGGAAAATATCGCCCGCTCCAGAACCACCGAACGCATGATGACAAAACTGCCATCGGGACGGATCAGGGATAATTCCAGGGCCTCATGTTCACCCAAGGTGGTGGGATAAGGACTGCCTTCATGGGCTTGGCCCACATAGGCACTAAAAATATCCTTGATTTCATTGACCTGATTATCGCCCCGGAGCGGATGCAAATAGGCGAGTATGGTTCGGGTGATCGGCCCGTTGGAGTCGGCCGGAGCCGTTTGCGTTTGTGCCCCTTGGGTTTGTGAACTGGGCAGTGGTAACGTGACCTGATACCCTTCCTGCGCGCTAAAACCCAGTACTTCCGGCGTGGCCGCCATGCGTTTGAATACCTTGGGCATGGGGTATGTCCAAGTCAATTTGGGAATCTGGGCCAGTGCGATTTGGGTTTTATGCTGGGCCATCCACATTGCGCCCCCCAACGCCAACGCGAAGAAGAGGCTAATAAACAAGCCCAGTACCCAACGGGGACGCGACGGATGTTTGGCCAAACCGGTAACCATAGCTCTATATTATCACAATCATGGCCTGCTGTAACAGTAACTCTACGCCAATAACCACCCGTCATCTTTGCTTTTTTCGCCCCCCGGCGGTAAATTATGTGTTCGCATTGGCGCTTGTAGCTCAATTGGATAGAGCGTTGGCCTCCGAAGCCAAAGGTTGTGGGTTCGACTCCCGCCGGGCGCAGTGGTTTCCGTCTCTAAGAACACCCCCCCTCCCGTTTTCATTCCATAATGATTTTTCCACCAGCTTTTTTTATTTTTGCACCCAATACCTACGCCATAGGGTTGTCATAGGGGGTATTTACAATGACCTCTAAGTTCGCTCCTGGAGGTAGTCAGGCAGGTTGCAAACGTGGGATGTGGCGGGGGAAGGATTGGGGTCGGCCGGGGTCGTAAGGCCCCGGCTGACAACCTGCCCCAGCGCCGGTATTTGTCATCCGGGCAAAAACAGACAGGGCCGATCCTGATGACCGGCCCTGACGCTTTGTGATAAGGTCGTTATTACTTTACTTGGTGAAGAACTTCTTGATCGAGTAGATCGTGGCGTCGCGCCCGATGGCGGCGATGGAATCTACCAGCGGGATTTCCTTGGGGCATACGCGGACGCAATTCTGGGCATTGCCGCAGTCCGTGATCCCGCCTTCGCCCATGACGGCTTCCATCCGGGTATCGGCATCGGCCTTGCCGGTGGGATGCGCATTGAAATAACGCACCTGACTGAGGATTTGGGCACCCATGAACTTGTTGTCAATGGTGAACTGCGGGCACGCTTCCAGGCAGCAGCCGCAGGTCATGCAGCGCGACAGGGGATAGAGCACATCATGCTCGGCCTGTTTGATCTTGGGGCCGGCGCCGGCGTTGTAATAGCCGTCAATTTTGATCCAGCCCTGCACCTTGCGCAGATTCTCGAACATACGGCTGCGATCCACGCACAAATCGCGCAGAACCGGGAACTTGCTCATCGGCTCGATGGTGATGACGCCGGGGTTTTCCTTGAGCAGAATGTCCACCAAAGCCGAACAAGCCTGCCGCACCCGGCCATTGATCACCATGGTGCAGGAACCGCAGACTTCTTCCAGACAGGCGGCATCGTAGGCCGGCGGGGCCACGATATTGCCCTCGGTCGAGCGCGGATTACACGCGATCGTCTGGAGCAACGAGGTGATATTCAGATTCGCACGGTACGGCACATCAAAAGTCTGCCAGTACGGCGAGGAGTCGGGGCGATCCTGACGCTTCACCTTGACCACGATGGTCTGGGGAGCGGAATTGGGGGCGATCATAGGTAAACCTTTCTCAAACCAGCTTACTTCGTATCCAACTGCAACAGGTCCGTTACCGCAACCTGCAACGCTTTTAACTCATCCCGGTCCAAACGGCCGGGCTCAACCAACGGCAGCCACGGCGCAGGCTGACCATCGCGTATGCCCAAGAGCAACGTGGGCACTTCATCAGGCCGGGCCTTGCCGATCCGCACACCCTCGATCCGGGTCCGCGTAATCTTCCAACCCAGCAACCGCACCGTCTCGTGCCGAATCTCGGCATAAGCCCGACGCAGGCCACTTTCCACCACCACCAGATGCAGAATGGCACCGCCGATCAGCACCGGCCCAACCACCCGCATCGCTTCACCCGCGGCCACATCGGCCAGCAGGGAGGGATTAAACACACCGGCCAAAACATAGGCCGTGGTCAAGATCGTCAGCAGCCAGGCAATCACCCGCCGGGAACGATCCCGACGGCCGGGATTGCGCCGCACGTAGATGGCACCAGCACGATGCACCCATACCTGCGGTGAGCCCAATGGTGAACCCGACGCGGCCATTTACTTTGCCACCGCAGCCGGCTTCGTGTCTTCGGTCTTGCCATAGGTACGCGCCCGGGGCGGTACCAGACTGATATCCACCGGTTCATAACTCAATACGGCTTCGCCGTTCTGATAAGTCACCAATGTGGACTTCAGGAAGTTGGCATCATCGCGCGGATAAGCGCGGGCATCGAGCGACAAATCCAGCCGTTCGGCCAGATCATCGGGAATCTTATAATGGGCCCCGCGCGATTCGTCGCGGGCGATTGCGGCTTTGGTGATCGCCTCGGACAGGATAATCATGTCCCACAGCGAACGGGCAAAGGTGAGGGTCTGATTGGTCCAGGTCGCCGCATCCGGCAGGCCCAGACGGGTCTGGAAGCGGTTCTTGATATCCTGCACCAAGGTGAGAGTCTCTTTCATCCGTTTGTTGATGCGGATAATCGTGACATTGTCCGACATGGTCTTGCCCAATTCCCGGTGCAGGGCATAAGGATTCTGATCACCCTTGGCCGCCAGCAATTGGTTCATCTTGTCGGTTTCCTGCTTGACCACCGCGTCGTACAACGCCTGCGGAGCCTTGCTGGAATCCACCCCTTCGATGTAGTTCTTGACGCACGGCCCCATGAACAGGCCCGTGGTGATGCAACTGAGCAGCGAATTGGCACCGAGGCGGTTGGCCCCGTGGTACTGGTAGTCGGCTTCGCCCGCGGCATACAGGCCGGGGATATTGGTCATCTGGTTGCGGACATTGCCCTTTTCCAGACCGCCGGATTTTTGATCCTTCACGAAGTCCACCCACAGTCCACCCATGGAATAGTGGATCGCGGGATAGATGCGCATCGGTTCCTTGAGCGGATCCACGCCGACGAACTTCTCGTAGATTTCGAGAATACCGCCGAGTTTCTTCTTGAGGACTTCGTACTTGATGCCAGTGGCTTTTTCGGTCAGGTCGAGATAGACCATCTGGCCGTTGCCCACGCCGTAGCCCTGTTCGCAGATGTAGTAGATTTCACGGGTGGCGATATCGCGCGGGACAATGTTCTTGTACTTGGGATACAGCCGTTCCAGGAAATAATCGCGTTCATTTTCCGGGATATCGTTGGGGTGACGCGAGTCTTTCTGTTTCTTGGGCACCCAGATGCGCCCGCCTTCACCGCGGGCCGATTCGGACATCAGCCGGCACTTGTCTTCGCCGGGGATGGCCGTGGGATGCACCTGCACGAACTCCGGATTGCCCAGTTTAGCCCCGGCCGCGTAACAACGCGCCGCCGCCGAACCGGTGCAAATGGTAGACATGGTGGATTGACCGAAGATCAGACCATTACCGCCGGTGGCCATGATGACCGCATCGGCACGGAACGCGGCAATCTTCATGCTGCGCAGGTCCTGAGCGACGATCCCGACGCAACGGCCGGTTTCATCGAGCACGGGCCAGAGGAAGTCCCAGAATTCATAGGTTTTAACCAGGCCGTCATTTTCCCAACGCCGAACCTGTTCATCCAACACATAGAGCAACTGTTGGCCGGTCGTAGCGCCGGAGAAGTGCGTGCGTTTGAACAGCGAACCACCGAACAGCCGCAGATCGCGGAAACCTTCCGGGGTACGGTTGAACGGCACGCCCATACGATCGAGCAGATCAATCACGCCCGGGGCCATGGCGGTCATTTCCGCCACGGGGGGTTGGTTGGCCAGGAAGTCACCGCCGAGGACGGTCTCTTCCATATGCATTTGTTCGCTGTAGCCCTGCTGCCGGGCGACTTCGTTACAAGCGTTGATGCCACCCTGGGCACAGACGCTGTGGGAACGTTTCACGGGCACCAGCGAGAACAGGTCAACCTGGATATTGTCTTCCGCCAGCTTCATGGTCGCGGCCAAACCCGCTAACCCACCGCCGACGACAATCACTTTCTTACGTGCCATAACAACCTCAAGCTTTCACGTTTCAAATGTTTCTGAAACTCAACCGATATTCAAGCCTACGAAATAAGCGACTAACCCGAAAAAACGGCCACTCAGTGACTTTCCAACAGCGCGTCAGGCTTGGTCATCGTATCTTTAATGCTCAACTGCGGATTACCCACAATCGCAAAGGCCACCCAAGCGGTCAACCCGACGGCGGCAAGGAACGCACCCAAGCCCAAGCATACATGCCCAAAACGCTTTTGCGACTTTTCGGTCACGGTTAAGCCCCAAGCTATCGCCGAGGTCCATACCCCATTGGCAAAGTGGAAGGCCGCGCTCAAAATACCAATCAGATAGAGCAATTGCACGCCATAGTTCAAGGCCAAGGAATCGTAGGGAGTCTTGATGGCCGACACCGTGGATTGATAGGCCATATTTTCCGGATTAAATGCCCCGGCGAACCATTTATGCAGGGTACCGATGTGGTAGACCAAGAACAGCATGAGCAGGATGGCTGTGATGCGTTGCAGGAAATAACGCACATTGCCGCCGTAGTTATATTGCACCGTGTTCCAGCGGTTACCGGCCTTGGTGATGTAGATGCCATAGAACATGTGCAGAGCCAAGGGGGCGAAGATGGTCATCAGTTCGATGAAGGGCAGCATGGGCTGGAGGGAGTGAATCTTGTCCACATTCTCCTGATACATCCTGGGCGAAATCATGCCGGTAGCATTTACGGTCAAATGCACCACGACATAACCGCCAAACATCAAACCGGCCAGCGAGTGGACCCGGCGGAGCCAAAAATGAAAAAGACCACAAGAGGAACTATAGTTAGTAGGGTCTTTCGGGGACGGGGAGCTAACAGAAGCAGTACTCACGGCTATCCTTTCCAAACTCGGACCACTTTGTCCGGGTTGATCAAAAGCAGTCCAAAACACCTCATTGACGGACCATATTGTAATAATTTGGGCTTAAACTGGCAACCAATAACCGACAAAAACCCCCGTATATTCGCATGTTTTTAACATTCTGGCGTTCACTACGGTTTTCCCTTATCATCATATATAGTCGGCAAGTTTGCGATATCCCGATTTGTCATCCCCACTCCGGAGCCCCCATGCGCGACCCACGACTTGACCGTCTGGCCACCCTTCTGGTCCAGTATTCTGCCGGGGTTAAACCCGATGATTTAGTCCGGATTCGCAGCGAATTACCCGGCTTACCGCTGGTTGAAGCCGTCTATGAAGCAGTCCTCAAGGCGGGTGGCAACCCTTTTGTCCAATTGACCACCGAAGCCATGAGTGATGCGTTTTTCCGCACGGCCAGCGCGAAACAGTTGGCGTATGTCTCCCCCATCGCCAGTTATACGGTGGAACAAATTGATGTCCATATCGGCCTATGGGCGGAGGAAAATACCCGCAGCGCCACCAATATTCCCCCCGAGAAAATGGTGCTGTCAGCCCAAGCCGGGAAGGTCATTTCCAAACGCTTTTTGCAGCGTGCGGCCGAGGGTAAATTGCGTTTGGTTGGCACCCAATATCCCACGCAAGCCTGCGCTCAGGATGCGGAAATGTCGTTGCATGAATATGAGAATTTTGTTTTCGGCGCCGGTCTGTTGCATCTGGATGATCCTGTGGCTGCGTGGCGTAAATTGGGCGAAGCGCAACAACGATTGGCTGATTTCCTCAATAAAACCAAGGAAATCCGCGTGCTGGCGCCAGGGACAGACCTGTGCTTGGGGGTGGCCGGACGCAAGTGGATCAATTGCTGTGGGCACGAAAACTTTCCGGATGGCGAGGTCTTCACAGCGCCAATCGAAGATGCGGTGGACGGCACGATTCAATACAGTTTCCCCGCTGTACACATGGGGCGTGAGTGTCTCGATATTCGGCTGACGTTCCGTGCGGGTAAGGTGGTAGATGTCCAAGCCAGCAAGGGATTAGACTTTTTGATTAAAATGCTGGATCAGGATGCCGGGGCGCGGACGCTGGGCGAGTTTGCGTTGGGGACCAATTATGGTATCCAACAATACACCCGTAATACGCTGTTCGATGAGAAAATCGGCGGCACCTGCCATGCGGCCGTGGGCGCAGCGTATCCCGAATCCGGCGGGGTCAACGAGAGCGGCCTGCATTGGGACATGGTCTG
>JBAXGE010000072.1:0-10618 GCA_037139555.1 Phycisphaerae bacterium | reverse complement strand
TGCCAACTAGGCACCCGTATCCGGCATTGCTCCAGCAAATTATGCCCGGCATCGCCGTTATGAAAATTGACATCCACCTGTAAATCACAGTCCACCAAGACGTTATAACGGCACAAAGCGTCGGGCTGCTGATTTTGGATCGAAACGTGCCGGATATCCTGCACTACCAACCCGGCTAACAGGCAATATTCGCTGCGGCTGACATTCACATACGCCTGGCCACCCCAGCGGTTATACGCCCCCACGATCTCGCAATACCGCGCGGTGATATGCCGGCTGCGCGTGATACTGAGTGGCGCACTGCCCGCATCTACAATCCGCACCCCCTGCACCCAGCAATCAGCGCAGTCGCGCAGACTGATGCAATTCACAATCAAATCGGCCCGGCCATAGGGTTCGCGCAACGTATCAAAGCTGGGCTCGTTATAACGCAGACTTGCCGGCCGGGGCAGGCCGGGGTCATAAATGATCGTCATCTGCTCCACCCCGGCATGCCGGACACCCTCGAGCAGAATGCCGGTGGCAAAATCCGGATACCCGCCTTGGGCCTCCCAGCCGGGAAAGGTGCCGGTCATCTGGATCCGTACCGTCACGGCATCCATATAATCCCCGCGCAACACCACACCTGAGGGAATACGCAGGGTCTCGGTCAAAACATACTGCCCCGCACTCAAAACCACCGCGCCACCACCGTGGGCCGCCACGGCATCCAAGGCTGCTTGAATGTCACTCTGCGCTGTTCCCGCCGACAAGACCTGAACATTCGCCACTACCGGCACCCCGCCGCGCACGCCAGCCTGTGCCCAATGTGCCATATCGGGATAGGCGGGATCAAACAGCTCGGGCTGTACGTGGGTCAAACAACCGCCCCAGCGTTGCCGCAGATCAAAATTTTCACCGGCTGTTTTGATGGTCATGGTAGCTTCCGGATTAGAGAATTAACACAGGTCTAAGCGGTCAATCTTACCCTGCTGGGAGTGTGATGCAAATGCGCCGGGTTGACTTTTGCCCCCCCGGCGCGGACCATGGTGGCCGGTGCCTGTCATAGTGGCGGTCAGTGACCTGCCCATCCGATTTTTTTAGCTGTATTTCGAGGAGTTTCCATGTCTCTGCCACCCCTATCCCGTCAGCCCTTCGGGGCCACCGGCGCGTCGGTTGCCCAACTTGGTTTCGGCGCCGGTTCGGTCGGTGATGGTGCCGCCCAAGCCCAAACCCTCAGCGTGATTGAAGACCTGCTTGCGGCCGGGGGTAATCTGCTCGACACGGCGCAGATTTATGGTGGTTCCGAGGAATTCATCGGCCGCACGCTGGCGCACCGGCGTAAGGACTTTGTGCTCGTGAGCAAATGCGGCCACCATGAAATCCTGCCCGATGGCCGTATGCGTTCGCTGGCTATCTCGATGCGTGATATTGATCAGGCTCTGCAACGCACGCATTGTGACCATCTCGACGCCATGCTGCTGCACAGTTACGACTTGGACCGGTTATTGCAGGGCGATGCCATCGCGGTGCTGGCTCAGGCCAAAGCGCAAGGCAAGATTCGCGCCCTCGGTTACAGCGGCGACAATGCCAATGCCCTGGCCGCGGCCCAAATCCCGGAAATAGACGTTCTGGAAATGTCGCTCAATCTGTTGGATCACTACAACATCCACACGGTATTGCCCGTGGCCCGGTCGCGCCATGTGGGCGTGATCGCCAAACGACCGCTGGCCAATGCGGTGTGGCGGATGGTGAATTGGCCCGCCGATCAGGTCTCGGTGCATCACGTGGAATACCTGCGCCGCTGGCGGGTGATGGCCCCGGCTCTGACGGACTTGCTGGGTCGCTACCCCGATCCCAGTGCGCTGGCACTGCGATTCACCCTGAGCATTCCCGGTGTGCATGTGGCCATCGCCAGTACCAACAACCCCGCCAGCATGCAGGCCAATATTGCCGCCGCCCGGTTGGGACCACTGACCGTGGCCGACTATAATGAGATACTCGCCGCGCAACAACAAGCCACCGCGGCCGAGGGGCGGGCCTGGCCCAGTTTGAATTAAACAGTGCCTTTCGCCCGGCCCTTGGTTTATAATGGCATTTTTGTCGGAGTATACCCATGGCCAAATATCGTCTCGGCGTCATCGGTGCGGGCAACATGGCCGAAGCCATTGTCCGGGGGATTCTGCAGGCCAACCTGCTGAAGACCACAGAATTGATCGCGGCGGATACCACTCCCGCCCGGCAGGATTTGTTCAATCAAGAACTCGGTGTCACCTGCCGCGAAAACTTCGCGGATTTCTCCAACCAATGCGAAACCTTGCTGCTGGCGGTCAAGCCACAGGTTATGCAAGCGGTCATGGAAACGCTGGCGGGACAGATTCCCGACCAACAGCGGATCATCAGCATCGCCGCCGGGGTACGCTGTCAGCGGATCGAACAGGTGCTGGGTCATCAAGCCCGCGTGGTGCGGGTGATGCCCAACACGCCCATGCTGGTGGGCGCTGGGATGAGCGCCGTTTGCGGGGGCACGCTGGCCACGCAGGCCGATGTGGATGCCGTACTGAAAATATTCGCCGCCGGCGGACTGGCGATGCAGGTCACCGAAGCGCAGATGGATGCCGTTACTGCGGTTTCCGGCTCGGGACCGGCGTATGTATTCTATCTGGTCGAAGTGCTGGCCCAGGCCGGTACCGCCGTGGGGCTGAGTCCCGAGGCCGCCGCGAAACTTGCCCGGCAGACTATTGTGGGCGCCGGCCAATTACTGGCCAGTTCGCCCCTACCGCCCGAACAACTGCGCAAGAATGTCACCAGTCCCGGCGGCACCACGCAAGCCGCCATTGAAGAGATGCAGGCGCATAACCTCGCCGGGGTGATATGCATGGGCGTCGAAGCCGCCGCCCGGCGCAGCGCGGAATTAAGCCGTTAACCACGAGGCCGACCATGCCCACTTACCAGATACTGGTGCAGCACACTTTCACCGCCAGCCACGCGCTGCAATTCCCGGATGGCACGTGGGAACCCGTTCACGAACACCAGTGGCAGATTGAGGTGGTGGTCGCCGCGGAGGTGCTGGATGCCTTGGGCACGGTGATGGACTTCCATATCCTACAGGCCGACTTACAAGCCCTAACCGCCCCATGGCAGGGCCAGAATCTCAACCAATGTGCCCCCTTCGGCCCGCATACTATTCCCAGCGCGGAACGCGTGGTGGCCGCCCTGGCCCAAGGCCTGCAATCACGCCTGCCCGAGACGGTACGTCTGGTGAGTGTCACGACCACCGAAGCCCCCGGCTGCCGGGCCCGTTATCTGGCTTAACCGGCGAATATAATAAGTCACCAAAGAACATTTGGTCGCCACGGCTTGGCAGGCTAGAATGGACCTATGCAAGACAAAAACATTTATCCTATCGCCCTGCATCTTAATGGCGCCCCGGTCCTGGTCGTAGGCTTTGGCCAGGTGGGCCGGCGCAAGGTTACCGCCCTGCTGGAAGCCGGCGCGCTGGTCACCGCGTGCGATCCCAAGATTTACAGCGTGGATATGGATTCGGTCGCGGGGCTGACGCTCCACATCGAATCATACACCCCGGATCTGATGACCCAACAGCACTGGCGGCTGGTCTTTGTCTGCACCAATAACGCGAAAGTCAATGCCCAAATCCAAGCCGATGCCGCCCAGGCTGGCTGGCTCTGCTGCCGCACCGATGCCGGTGAAGAAGGCGACTTTCACGGTATGGCCACCACCTACGCGGATGGAATTACGCTGGCGGTTTCCACCAGCGCCCCGGCCTTGTCTTCACGCATCCGTGACCAACTCGCCGACCATATTGATCCCACCACGCGAGCCATCGCCACGGCCATGCCGGCTTGGCGGGCCATGGTGCTGGCGGCCCCGACGCAATCCGTCCGGATTCAACGCGTACTGCGCACTCTGGCCAGCAGCGAATTCGAAGGGTTTGTCCGCAGCTACGGCATCTTTTGCGTGCAGGGATTGCTGGAACAATGGGTCAGCCGGCCCGAACAAGAACTGGAGTTCAAACCGTGATAGTGCCCACTGGTTTGGCCAGTGCGGCCAGCGATTCCATCGAAGCCGGCCTGGCGGGCTTGGCGGCATTGGGATTTATCCTCGCCTTCGCTGCGGACTTGCGCCAACGCAAAGACCGCGCTACCGAAGTCCCACCCGGATTACCGCTTACCTATAAACTCAGCGGCCTGCTGCTTGTGGGCTTGCTGCTCTGGCGCTGGTTCAACGAATGGCCCGCCCGCCAGCCGGTGGAATCCTTCTACGATGTCTTCCTGCTCTGGGCGCTGCTGCTGACGGCCACGGGCGTGTACCTGCATGTCCAAGTACGCTGGCGCGGTTTGGCGCTGCTACTGATGCCCGTGATTGCCGGGGTCTTGCTGCTGGGGGTCAGTCTCAGCCTCGCTTACGGACGATCGTTTTTCTTCCGCAGTGGTTGGACGACTTTTCATGTGCTGACCGTGTTACTAGGTTCGGCGGCGTTTGGTATTGCCGCCGCCTCGGGGGCGATGTATCTGGTCACCGACCGACAGTTGCGCTTGCGCCGACACTTGGGCGTACTCGGGCCGGTGCGTTTACCCGCACTGGCCGCGACTGAAAAAGTCACTCGCCGGGCCGCCGCGCTGGGTTTTGTGTTCTTAACTCTGGCCATGGTGGGCGGGGGCATCCAGACGTTCGTACTGCCCAACGCCCATCCCATGTCGTGGCATTCACCCAAAATTCTACTGGCCCTGGCCGTCTGGGCCATCTATGGCGGACTGATGCACGCGGGCTTTTCCCCGCGCACGCGCGGTGCCCGGGCCGCGTGGATGAGCATCCTCGGCATGGTGCTGCTGCTGGCCGTATACGTTTCCATTATCTGGATACCCACGCAACCGTAATGATGTCTGATGTCATACCGTCATCTTCGCTGCCGTTATGTATGGTGGGTGTGAATCACCGCACCGCCGCGTTGGAACTGCGCGAACGTCTGGCCTTCGACGCGACCCAGACCCAGACCTTTTTAGCCGATCTGCACGCCCGTTATCCCGCGCTGGAAGCAGTACTATTATCCACCTGCAACCGCGTGGAACTGTATGTGGCCGGGGGTGAGGTCATGCCCGGCCCCGATGAGCTGCTGGAGATTCTCGCCGAGTTTCACCATCTCCCCCTCGCCCCGCTGCTCCCGGCAATGCACAGCCAAACCGGGCTGGACGCCGTGGCCCATCTGTTTGCTGTGACCTGTTCGCTGGATTCCATGGTGCTGGGCGAGACCCAGATTATCGGTCAGGTAAAGCAAGCCTATCTATCCGCCCATAAGGCCGGCTGCGTGGGTGCGTTGGGCCATGCGCTGTTTCAAAAAGCCCTCACCACGGCCAAGTTGGTGCAGGAGCAAACCGAACTGACCGCCGGGCGCTTGAGCATTGCCAGCGTGGCGGTGGAACTGGTGCAGAGCGTATTTGACCGGTTCGACGACAAGCGGGTCTTGTGCATCGGTGCGGGCAAAATGGCCGCCCTGTTGCTGCGTCATTTACAGGCGCTGAAACCCCAGACCATGACCATCGTTAATCGTTCGCCAGCCCGCGCCCAGGCACTGGCCGCGGCCATGCAGGCCCAGGCGGCGAACTGGGACGTATTACCCACGCTATTAACCCAGGCCGATATCATTCTCACCAGCACCGGCGCCCCCCAGCCCATCATCACCGAAGCCCTCATGCGGCCCATCCTCAAAGCCCGGCAGTATCGCCCCGCCGTGCTGGTGGATATCGCCGTCCCGCGTGATGTCGCCCCCGCGGTGGGCAATCTCGACAACCTGTATCTCTATAATATTGACGACCTGCAGCAGGTGGCCGACAGCAACCGCAAGCAGCGCGATCAGGCCATCGCCCACGCCCAGACGATTATCGCCCAGCAGGTGCAGAGCTTTGCCCAGTGGCGTCAGCAGCGCGATCTGGCCCCGTTGATCACCACGTTTCATCAGAATATCCAGTGTATCGCCACCGAGCAGATGGCCATGCTGCTGGCCGCTCATCCCGAATGGTCCCCCGCCCAGCAACATGATGTGCAGCGCACCGTGCAGCGGATTATCAGTAAAATCCTGCACACCCCCACACGGCAAATCCGCGCCGCCGACGATCCCCTGCGCCAGCAGATCATGGCCGAAATGCTGCGCGAACTCTTCGCACTACCCGCCCAGCCCAGCTCAGACGCCCCGGCCGCGCCGCTCAACCCCGCATTTCTTTCAGATTCACCCAGCGACGCTCCGTCGCACTGAGCGCCACGGCTTCCAGCACTTCCTGACAGCGCAGACCATCTTCAAAGTTGGCATGGAAGCTGGTGCCCTTGCCGGCATAATCCACCGCAATATCCGCGGCGGTATTCACAAACGTCTCGGCGTAGCCAATGGGATGATCCGCCGGCCAGTATTTCCCGGCATAGGGATGATTGCCCGTGGTGCAGGAAATCTTCCGCCAGCCTTTTTCCGAAGGCGGCAGGGTGTCATCGAAAAATTCCAGAAAACTGAAATTGGGGAAATCAAACCGCAGCGCCCCCTTGGAACCGTTGATCTCAATCATATTGGTATTATGGTGCCCCGTGGCAAAGCGCGTGGCTTCGAACGTGCCCATCCCGCCCCCCTTGAGCCGGCACATGAACCACACCGCATCATCCACATTCACGTTGCCCATTTTCTGCGGGCCTTGGATCGCGGCGGCATTCGTGGTCAACCCTTCGAGCATGCGCCCGATGGGGCGTTTGCGGATGAAGGTGTTCATCATGCCGCACACTTCCATAAATTCATCGCCGGTAATGTAACGCAGCATGTCAATGGAGTGGGCGCACAGATCACCATGCGAACCCGATCCGGCCACCTTTTTATCCAACCGCCACACCAGCGGAATGGTGGCATCTTTGATCCAGTCCTGCAGATACACCGCCCGGACATGATAAATCTGGCCGATCCGCCCGGACTCCACCAGTTGCCGGGCATACGCCACCGCCGGCACCCGGCGGTAGTTGAACCACACGTAATTCTTGACTTTGGCCTTCTTGATCGCCGTCACCATCGGCAGCGCCTCGGCCAGACTCCGGGCCAACGGCTTTTCACACGCCACCGCCTTGCCCGCTTCCGCGGCGGCAATCACAATGTCAGGATGGGCATTGTTGGGCGTGCCCACATCCACCAGATCAATTTCGGGATTGCTGACCAGTTTACGAAAATCCGTCTCCGTCTGCCGCCAGCCCCAGCGCTCGGCGGTGGCAGCGCACGCTTCGGCATTGCGCCCGCACAGCGTGTGCATCACCGGCTTGATCGGCAGATCAAAAAAATGCGGCGCCTGCAACCACGCATTCGAATGCGCCTTGCCCATGAATTGATACCCAACCAACCCGATATTAAGCGTCTTGGAACTGGCCATGATTCTATAACCTCCAAAGCAACCGCACTGAATGGTGAAGCACAACGCGTAAATATAACCCGACCGTTACGGACCTGCAATCGGCGCATCACCTTAACGCCTGCCCCAATTCCTCATACAACGCCGCCGCCGTGCGGATGCCGCCGAAGTAGCCGTCGAGGTCAATCTTTTCATTGGGCGCGTGGATGCGGTCGTCGGGCAGGCCAAAGCCGATCATCACGGCTTCCAATCCCAGCGCCTGCTGAAACCAGGTCACCACCGGGATCGAACCACCCTCGCGGCACAGCACCGGGGCGATACCATAGCCCGTAGTGATGGCACGCTGGGCGGCGGCAATCGCCGGGCCGGTCACGGCCGTCAGCGCCGGCGGACTGCCGGGGCCGTGCCAATGCACCTCAACCTTGGTGCCCGCCGGGGCCAGGCTTTGCACATGGGCATCGAAGGCCGCCATGATCGCCGCCGGGGCCTGATCGGGCACCAGCCGCATGGACACCTTGCAACTCGCCCGGCAGGGCAATACCGTCTTGGCCCCCGGGCCCTGATAGCCGCTGGTCAGCCCGTTCACATCCAGCGTGGGCCGGCCCCACAGCCGTTCCAGAGTCGAATACCCCGCCTCCCCCGTCACTGCGGGCACCCCCAGATCACCGGCAAACTTGGCTTCATCAAACGGCAATTGGCGCCAGGCGGCGCGCTCGGTATCAGTCAACGGCCGCACATCCGTATAAAACCCCGGCACGGTCACCCGATTCTGTTCATCATGCAATTGGGCGATAATCCGCGCCAGCGCATTGGCCGGGTTCGCCACCGCGCCACCAAACTGGCCGGAGTGCAAATCAGTATTAGCGGTGGTCACGGTCAGTTCTGCATACACCAGTCCGCGCAGCCCATAGATAATGGACGGCACACCTTTGGCGAACTGATTGCCATCGCTGATAATCAGCGTTTTACAGGCCCGCAATTGCGCCGCATGGGCCTGCACCACGGCCATCAGATTGGGCGAACCAATCTCTTCCTCCCCTTCCAGCAAGACCGTCATCCGCACCGGCAACTTCTGGTTGATCTCGCGCCAGGCCAGCATCGCCGCCAGATGCGCATGCACCTGTCCCTTGTCATCATTGGCCCCGCGGGCATACAGCTTACCATCACGCACCGTGGGCTTAAACGGCGGCGACTGCCACAGGTCCAGCGGCTCGGGCGGCTGGACATCATAATGACCATACAGCAGCACCTCCGGGGCGCCCGGTTCGGCCAGTTCCGCCGGCGTGGTGGCCAAAATGACCGGATGGCGCGGCGTGGCAATTATCTCCACCTTTAGGCCGATGTTCCGCAGGTAATCCTCGGCCCATTCCGCCGCCTCGCGCACATCCCCGGCGTGGGCTTCCTGAGCGGACACGCTGGGGATACTCAGCCACTTTTCCAAGTCGCCCTGCCAACGTTTATGATTGCGTGAAATCCAGATTAAAACCGTATCGAGCATGGACATCAGGGAGACTCCTTGAATCTGACAGCGACAAATATTATTGCTATACTAGCCGTTTTATTGGACTTTAACACAGGAAACGAACTTTATGCTACGCATGTTTGCCCAACATCACAAGCGGCCGGTTTTGGATCTCGAAGGTTTGCATGATTTCGTGTTCCTCGGCGCTGTGGACCCCGCCAAGGTCAAACCCGCGAATATCAAATTCAACGACCGCATCACCATCCCAATGATGTATGACATGCTGCCCGACTACGCCGGCCAGCGCGGCCTGGCGGCCTATCGCATCCTCGTGGACCTGCCGGTGGCGGGGACCTGGCGGCTGCGGCTGGGCGGGGTGCATCACTGGTGCCAGATTTTCATTAACGGCAAGTCCGTGGCCACGCATAGCGGCGGGTTTACCACGTTTGATACCGACCTGACCAATCTGCTGGCCGGGCCGCAGGAAATCATCCTGCTGGTGGATAACCGCTATGACTTCCAGCGCTGTCCCATCCATCACGAACGCAGCGATTTCTACCATTATGGCGGGATTTCGCAGGGCGCGGAACTGCACTACATCGCCCCGGTGGCCATCAATCGGGTCTTCATCAGCACCACCGATCACCGCAAGGGGACGCTGCAAGTCCGGGTGCAAACCCGGGCGGAACTGGCCGATAAACTCCCCCTGCTGCTGACCATCAACGGCCAGATTTGGCACGAACAAGAAATCACGCTCAAACCCGGTCTGCAGGACCACACCTTCGCGCTGGATGTGAACGAACTATCCCGCTGGACCCCGGAAACCCCCAACCTGCATATGCTGGGTGTGGAATTGGGCGCGGACGATTATCAGGAACGTTTCGGCGTGCGCGAGATCAAGATCAAGGGCAAGGACATCCTGCTCAATGGCAAACCGCTGACCCTCATCGGCTTCAACCGGCACGAAAGCTATCCCAATGTCGGCCCGGCCACCAGCGACAACATCCGCCTCTTTGACGTGCAGATTCTGCGCAAGATGCACTGCAACTTTGTCCGCGGTGCCCACTATCCCCAGCACCCCCGCTTCCTCGATCTCTGCGACGAAATGGGCCTGCTGGTCTGGAGCGAAGCTCTGGGCTGGCAGAACAAGGCCGACGTGATCGCCGACCCGCACTTCCAAAATGCCATGGACAGCCATATCTCCGAAATGGTGCTCGGCGACTTTAACCATCCCAGCATCTTCTGCTGGGGGCTGCTGAATGAATCCGAATCCAACGTGGCCAAGAGCAAGCCCGGCTTCCGCCGGTTTATCAAGCATATCAAGGCCCTCGATCCCACCCGGCCGGTGACCTATGCCACCCACGTGGGCGAAACCGACCTGTGTCTGGATCTGGTGGATATTCTGGCTTTGAACATCTACCCCGGCTGGTACTACAAAACCCCCGATGACATCCGCAACCATAACGCCATCGAAGAACGCATGTACCACAAGAACGTCAAACCCCACACCCGCAAGCCGGTCATCATTTCGGAAATCGGCGGCGATGCCATCACCGGCTACACCGACTGGACCAACCAGCGCTGGAGCGAAGATTATCAGGCCGACCTGCTGGAGGCGATCATCACCCGGCTGTTCCTCGACAAGCGTTTGGTCTGCGGGTTGGCCATCTGGCAATTCTGCGACATGCGCACCAGCGAAAGCACCAGCATCATTTTTGGCAAACCCACCGGCTACAACCGCAAAGGCGTGGTCAACGAATACCGCCTGCCCAAGCGCAGCTTCCAT
>JBAXGE010000071.1:0-10940 GCA_037139555.1 Phycisphaerae bacterium | reverse complement strand
ACATTGCCCCCCATGTGGTTACGACGATCCACAACCAGAACCGTTTTACCGGCATCCGTGAGTAACCGAGCCATTACCGCACCGGTTAAACCCGAACCAACAATAAGGTAATCGTAATTTTGCATACGTCTCTGATCGAAGCAAGATAATCACGGCAGACCATATAGCGAATCAAAGAATTGTGTAAGGTACATGGCGTGGCATCAGACTTTGGTTCCTGCGGGTCAAGTCATCACGCATAACCAAGTAATGGTTCATCCCCATCGGGCATGATTGGGGTGGCATATTTACCCGTACACCGTTGTACCACAACACGCCAGCAATACAGCGGATTGAGCAGAAGATACCGCCGCCAAAGCCGCGCGGGTTCCATCCGCAAACGATACAACCATTCCAAACTCAAACGCTGCATCCAGGCAGGTGCCTGGGAAAGCGTGCCGGCGTGAAAATCAAATGCGGCCCCCACCGCCAGAATGGGCATGGACAATTTTGTCCGATACTCAAACGCCCATACTTCCTGTCGTGGGCAGCCCAAACCTACCAGAACCACTTTGGCGCCGGAAGCGCGGATTTTCGCCGCAATGTGCTCCGCTTCAGTCTCGGAGATTTGCTTGAATTGCGAGGGCAAATATCCGGCGATTTTAAGGGCGGGAAAACGTGTGCCCAGATTAGACCGAAATCGATCCACCACTTCGGGGCGCGAACCATACAAGAATATAGGCAATCCGGCCCGCGCACAGGCCTCGATCACAAACAGCGTTAAATTCGGACCATAGACCCGATCCGCAAGCTTTTTACCATGCAGCCAGCGCAGGGCCATACGTACCGGCTGACCATCCGGGACGACCAAATCGAGCCCGTTCAGTCGGCGGGCATGGACCGGATCCAGATTACCGGTCATTACGCCGTGCACCGCCAGTGCACTAACGGCAAAGGGACGGCCAGTCTGCGCGGCGGTAATAATCTCCGCCACGGCATACTCGTAATCCACGGCGTGCACATTAACGCCCAAAACAGAATGCTTGCCATAATTGATCATACGACTTTCCACCGTTCACGATTATGGCCATAAATATCGCGGAGAATAATCGGGACGGTGTAATCAATATCCCAAGCCGGATAATCACGGCGGAAAGCCGTCAGATCACTGATATACCAGATGTGATCACCAATCCGATTGTCCTCCAGCAACTGATAATTCAGCTTGCGACCAGCGATTTCTTCACACAGCACGATTGCCTCAAGCATGGAACAATTACTCTTACGTCCACCGCCCATGTTATACACTGCGCCGGACTTGGGATTGAGATAGAAGCATTCAAACGCGCGGATCAAATCGTGGGAGTGGATATTGTCGCGAACTTGCTTACCTTTGTAGCCATACACACGATAGGGCAAACCCGTAGCGGTACACTTCATAAGATAAGCAAGGAAACCGTGTAATTCGGTGCCCGAGTGACTTGGTCCGGTCAGACATCCCCCACGAAAACAAACTGTTTTCATCCCAAAATACCGACCGTACTCCTGTACCATGATATCGGCGGCCACTTTGCTGGCACCGAATAGCGAATGTTTTGACTGGTCAATACGGAGCGATTCAGGAACCCCTTTTTGGTATGCATGTGACGGATCCAACTCCCAGCGGGTAGGTGTTTCGCACAGTGGAAGTTCGTTGGGGGCATCACCGTAGACTTTATTAGTTGAAGTGAAGATGAAGGCGGCCTCGGGGGCATACTTCCGGGTGGCTTCCAACATATTCAACGTCCCCAGAGCATTCACCCCAAAATCGGTGTGCGGTTCTTTGGCGGCCCAATCATGACTTGGTTGGGCTGCAGTATGAATCACCAAAGATATTCGTTTTCCATACTGGGAAAATATTTGTTCAATCGCAACGGTATTACGGATATCCGCGTCGTGATGATGATAATTCTTCACATCCTTTTGAATCTCGCCCAAATTCCATTTCGTGCTGGCCTCCTGACCAAAAAAATAGCAGCGCATGTCGTTATCAACACCAACAACATCCATACCTAATTTGGAAAAATGGCGAACACTCTCACTGCCAATTAATCCGGCAGAACCACTCACAAGGCATACACTCATGCGAATCTCCCGTTAAAATTAGAATATGATGGATGTATGAATACCGTCTTAGGCCACACACTTACACCAACAATTTATATACTGTATATGTCTGCTTGGCCATGTTGTTGCAATTATATAATGCAGCACGACCAAGTCCCAAACCACGCAATTCCGCCTGCCGTTGCAGGTTGGTAATTACCCGCAATATAGCAGTGACCATCGTATCAATTTGGTCAGGCTCAAAATACTCCGCAGCCAAGCCGGCTACTTCTGGAAACGCGCTGGTTTTGCTGCATACCACCGGACAGCGATTTGCCATGGCTTCCAGCAACGGTATGCCAAACCCTTCATATCGCGAGGGATAAACGAAGGCCTGTGCATGCTGGTATAAGGGCCAAAGTTCAGTTTGGCCCGGAACCTGGCGTACCCAGGATGACAAGCCCAGACGCGAAATCTCAGCGAGTTCCTCGGGTTTGAATTCCCCACCGCCATAACAGAGCAATTCCACCTGCGTCTGCTGATGCACCTGGGCGAAGGCCTGCAGGAATAACAGGAAATTCTTGTACAGCCCGCGCAGGCCCACATACAGAATGTAAGGACGTGGGGCCAAGGGTTGGCCGGTGTGCACTTCGACAGGTGCCGGATATTCGGGCTGTTCAGCGGGACCACACAACGGGATCAAATGCGTACGATCCGCCACCTGGGGAAACATATTCAGCAGATCCGCACGGGTGGAGTGTGAACAGACGATAATGGCATCCGCCCGGGCCAGTGCGGCGGCCTTGGCGCGAATCACCTTCACCTGATCCGGCAGAAACAACTCATGAATCATATCGAAAATGGTGATGACCCGCCGACCGCGTGCCAAGTGCGGAACTTGAGGCTGCGGTTGGTAGTAGGTTTCATGAATAATGTCCGGCTGGAAGCGGCGCAACTGAGCGTCACAGACCACATTCGACAAACGCCGCAGCAGGGATGGGGTGATAACTTTGCGACACCAAGCCAGTTGTGACGCGGGGAGTTTCCAGCCATGAACCGGTGCGTGGGGTTGCGTGTGCAACAGTTCCAACAACGGTTCGCTGTAGTGCAAACCCGCACAAATCCGCAATTCAGGCCGCGCTGCCGGCAGGGCCTGCAAGCCCAGCAATAAATCCAGATAGTAGCGTGTCACACCACCATAAGTCTGTCCGAAAAATATTTGATTGTCAAAAGCTATACGCATGAATTGCTGTTCAAGGGGAGCAAAGCGCACGCCTGTGTAGGCCTAACCCGAACCGTTAACGTGCGCCCCGACGGAGCAGTACAGCGGGAATCGTAGCGACGATCAACTTCAGATCATTCCAAAGACCGCGGTCACGGATGTATTCCACATCCATACGTACCCATTCATCGAAGCGCACCGCCGAACGGCCCCGTACCTGCCAGATACAGGTGAGGCCCGGAGTGACATCCAGACGCCGGTGGTGCCATTGTTGACAGGCGCGGGTTTCGGACAGGGGCAGCGGGCGCGGGCCCACCAACGACATATCCCCCACGAAAACATTCCACAATTGGGGTAGTTCATCAATCGAAGTTTTACGCAACAACTTGCCCAACCGGGTAATCCGGGGATCCTCGGCCATTTTGAACGCGGGACCATCCTGCTCATTCATGGTCAGTAATTGCAGTTTGCGGGCTTCGGCATCCACACACATGGTCCGAAATTTGTAGATTGTGAACGGCTTACCCCCCAGGCCGGAACGCTGCTGTTTAAACATGGCGGGCCCGGATGATTCCAGTCTGATGGCCAAAGCCACCCCGGCCAGTAATGGCGAGACGGCCAGCAGGCCGACCCCAGCCAAGGTCACATCAATGGTACGCTTCCACCATGGTATCGGCTTGACGAACATGCGGCGCATGGGGGCATTAAAGGCCCAGTCCGGCGCCAGCAGGAATCCAGCAGCCTGCGTGGGCGAAGCGATGGTATAACTTTGAGGTGCAGGTGGTTCGGGGGGCTTGGGCTTGAGCTGGGGAACGGCAGAATCACGGGGCGCCGAATTCGATTTGCCACCATGCCGCCAGGCCGACTTTTCACTGCCACCACGGGGTTCCGAATGATCATCAGGATCGGGATACGCCTGGATCAGACAGACCGGGCGATGGCCGGATTGATGGGCAATGGTTTTAAAAACATCTTCTGCAAAGCAGACAGCGCCACCATACGGCGTCTCGGGCAATACCACGCAGAGTTGATGGTCTGCAAACCAACCGACCTCATCGGTGACACGAACCCGGGTTAACAGCAATTTGGCCAGCCGTAAAAGATCTTTGGGTGAAGGTTTGGCATCGGGGTAATCGAAAACCACGACGGAAAACATACGTCCCGTACGGTCAGAGCGTGCCCGCTCTTTACGAATAATGGCATGTACGCCATGGGCTTGATGTAACTGGGGGGGAGTTGGTATCGGGTCGGAATTGCCCGCAGGTATGATGCGCAGCGTACCGTCAGCGGGTCTAATCCATAGCTTACGATTTAGCATGGTCGCACATCCCTGCTAACAAAAAACGCCAACAAAATGTCTCGCCCTCTAGCGACCTTCCAACCATAATTCTCCCACTACCACAGACACTACTAGACTACCAAAAATGCGGGTAAATACAAGCGAATAATCATTCTTCGCAAGACTCCAGCAAATCCGCATCAATTTCTAATGAAACAGCTTGACCCAAAGCGGTTATTTCGAGTATGAGCCGAGCTTTGTTATGGATTTCGGCCACTTTACCTTCCATACCCATAAAGGGCCCCATCCGCACGCGGACACGCTTGCCCAGGGTCGCAAAAGGATGAAGTTGAAAGTCCCCCGCGCCAGCGGCGAGAACTTGGGCGACCGCCCCCAACTGCCGGCGCAGTTGCTCCTGGTCAACAACTTCAATCACCTGACACAAACAATCGGTGCGTAAAGCCAATAAGCGGGTATCGCGATCGCCGGAAAAAAATACATACCCACTAAAAAGGGGAACCATGGCGGTGCGCTTCCGTCCGCCAGAAACCGTCACGCGTTCAATCATGGGTAAAAAATACGAAACCCCGCCACGGTGCAGGTCCCATGCGAAGACTTTTTCTGCCCGTGCTTTGGTGTGTGCCACCCACCACGGCCGCAGTGAATCAGCGAGTACCTGCGAATTCGGGAACAGGCTGGGAGGATTCGCCGACAACTTGAGCAAGTGTAAACCTTAAGTTCAATTTTTACAGATGTTTACAACAATACAACAACCCTCATTAGGGACGGGTTCAGCGCGCACTTCGTCCCCGTGAGTGCACTGGAACTTTTACCATATCCGACCGCAAATTACCAGCCCTAACTCAGTATTAATTATTATTTGCGAATATCCGGCAAGTCATTCATTTCTGTGGTCGGTTCGTTGGTACGCACGCCAGAGAGCTTGACAATCAAAGCACGTGCCTGCATGTGATCAGGATTGGTGCGTAATACGACACGGGCTTCACTAATTGCTTCTTCATTGCGTTGCGCCCGCATGAGCGCCTCCGCCAGAGCGTAGCGCCAGGTAGTCGAGTCAGGCTTTTGCAGCAAGGCCCGCTGGTACATGGTGATGCCTTTATCCAACTCGTTATCAGCGACCAGACTCTTGCCCGCTTCCGCCAAAACAATCGCATCTGGGGATTGGTCTCCGGCGGCTTGCATGATCAGGTTGATCGCCTCCTGACGCGCTTTTAGCCCAATCTCGCCGTTAGCCTTGGAATTACGGATCAATTGCGCCGTTTCCAACAGGGCGGCATAATCATTTTCAGACAATTTGTAGGCCAATTCCGGTTGGTCATACTTATTGATCAAGACATCCAATAATTCACGGTATGGGTAGCCCAGACGCTTGGCGTGTTTGAATTTGTCCAAGGCTTCCTGCCAGCGACCTTCCTGAGCATCCAATAATCCCGCCGTGTAAACCGTAATCGGATGTGATCGAGCCAGCTCAAACCCTTGGCGTATGTGGGTGGCACCAATCTGTTGACGGAGGATAAAGGCTTCCAACTGCCCTTGAAAGCTAAAGGCCATGCCGTAGGTCGGACACTCACGGCGAACGTCCTGCATTTGGGCAACCACACTCTCAGCGGTTCGCTTAACCTCTTCACGATCAACCGTGATATCAACGGCATAATCAATATTGCGTGCCACCTTATACCATTGGAACATGGCGTTGCAATACCGGTACAACACATAATCAGGCGCCCAATCCACGGCCTTCTGCCCTGATTCTGTCAGGACCCGATAATCGGCATCGGAACCGGTTTGCCAGCCGGCTTTTTTCAAACGGGTCTGGGTACCCAGCGAATACCGCCACGCGTTCTGAGCCATGCTGTCGCGGAATAGCTGATAGCATTCATAGCCGATATAGACGGTGATGCTCAAGGCTAGTATCAACGCCAAAATTCGTTTGGTATGTTGGCGGGTGGCGGTGGTATTAAGTTCGTCTTCCTCGCCTTGATCAGTTTCGCCAGAGGCCGGCAGGGAACGTCGGCGGGCCAGTGAGACAATCAAACCCGCACTGGTCGCGGTCAGGACAAATATGGCGGGAATCCGTTGCCCAAAATCACTCAGGCTATGAATGAGTACGGCCACGAGGCCAAAGCCCAAACCGTAGGCAACCGTGCGCAGCTTCCAGGTATTGGATAATTTCGTGGCCTGCCAGTACTTGATTCCCACCAGTGCGAAAAATCCCGCCAGTAGAATAAAACCCACCAACCCCGCCTCTTCCAGCACCTGCACGTATTCATTCTCTACATGGGCTATATTGGCCGGAATTAAGACACTGCTTACCGAAGGAAATACAGCCTCATGGGCACCCAAACCAACCCCCAACCATGGATGTTTGGGAAATAGCTGGCCTAATACGTCAATATTCGTCTGCCAACGTGCCCCACTGGCATTCTTGATGTCACTCAACGTCTCCAAGCGGGCATAGATTTGATCAAATCCCAAATACAAAATTGCCACAAGCACGAAGATGCCAATAACGAGCATAGACCAAGACGCAGCTTTCATTTTGCGTAACCGCGCCAAAGATAGTACGGTGAGCGCAAAGGCCAGCATCAGCGAAACCATGCCCCCACGACTCGTGGACAGAAAGACACTGGTTAAACCCAAGACAAAGAACAACAGTAATATTTTTACCCCATGCGATTCGGGCCGGCGAAAATACAAGATCACGGTATTCGGTTGTACCCGGCTATGCCCCAGCTCTTCGTGCAGCTTTAAGAGTAACAACCCCAGCGTGGCCCCCATGGACAGGTTCATGTACTGGGAAAAATTATTGTAGTTGATGAAGAAAGAGAATTTAGCCTTACCGGGACCTGACCAAGGCCACGGCTGGTATTGCAGTCCTTCGTTCCCAACGACCACCTGGAGCAGCATAAGCAGAGCGGCGGCACCGGCTATCCAAGTAATAATCCATAGTAAACGCTTGATTTGATTCGAAGTGCGATAGACATTGACCACGATCACGAATACCAGAACCGCCAAAATGGCCAAATGTAGGATCCGACGGGTTTCCGCAGGATAGTAGCTAAGTGTCAACAATCGGGTTAATTGCGTGGCATCCGGGAGATCCGACCAGAGTTGCCGATACATGTTGGCGGTTTCTGGTGAAATTATTGCCAGTACATTCGCGGGCAGAGGCAACAGTTGCGCCAAAACCAGACCGACGAACAATATAGGGGGGACATATCCCCACGTGAAATGTAATTTGATTTCCGGATGAAACCAGGTCCGCAGCGCCAGCAACAAGGCCATCAAGCCGATCGCCACCGTAATAACCAGATGGCTCCAAGCCTCAACCGCCCCCAAAGCCAGAGGCATGAACACCAGCAAAACGCCCATTACAATTTCAATGGCGAGATCGTGCTGTGTCAACTGGCGACGAATATGCTTGTGACTTGATACTGATTTGGCAGCCATCGCAGCTATCCACCTTCCAATTCAAACAAACGCACTGCGAGTCAATAACACACGCGACGGTTACGTATGTCAGGCCTTGGTTTCAGGATCAGTTCCAGTCGGATTGCCAACGTTGGTTTTTATGCTACTCTCGGCCTTCAGCGGATCGAACGGTTGTGCCGCACGACTGCCGTAACGACCACCACTGGCATAGCCGTAGCCATACCCATAGCCATATCCGTAGCCATAACCGTAACCGCTGGAACCGCCACTGTAGGAGCCATAACCCTGATTACGGGCCACGCCGTTCACTATGACCCCCAGAATGTTGCCGCCAACACTGATCAAGTTTTCCACCGCATGCTTGGCGGTTTTGCGGGTAGATTTATCCGCGCGTAAGACCAAGATGGTGATATTGCACATGGCACTCAAAATGCGCGAATCCGTCACGGGGATGACCGGCGGTGAGTCAATCAGAATGTGGTCATAGCGACCATTCAAAGTGTTGAGCAATTCGGCAAAGGCTTCGCTGCTGATGATTTCCGCAGGGTTCACCGGGATAATACCGCAGGGCAGCACATCCAAACCGTCAATCTGGGTTTTTTGGATGGCTTGATCCAAAGATATTTGACCGGCCAGAACGTTGGACAAGCCGACATTCTTCTGCGCCAGTTCAAAGATGACGTGTTGCATAGGCCGACGGAAATCGGCATCCAGCAACAAGACCTTTTGGCCGGCTTGGGCGATGGCAATGGCGATATTACTGACGAAGGTACTCTTACCATCACCCGACTCGGGCGAGGTAACCACAATTGTTTTGGCGCCATCCGTAGGCACGCCAAAATAGATCGCGGTGCGTACCGTACGATATGCTTCAGCCATGGTCGAGGTGCGTTCTTTGTGCACCAACTGCCCCACCTCGGTGCGTCCCCCCTGGGTATCCATATGGGGAATAATCCCCAACACAGGCAGGCCCAAGGCCAGACGAATTTCCTCGGCCGAACGCAATCGTTGATCCATCCAGTCGGCCACGAGCGCCAAGCCGAAGCCACCCATCAACCCCAACAGCAAGCTGATCGCAATGACCTTGACATGCTGAGGCTTGTAAGGATTGGTTGACTCGGCGGCACGTTCGATCACATTCACGGTATTCATACCGCCAGCGTCTTCACGCAAATTCAATTCCGCAATCGCCTTATCCAAATCGGTCAGACGCGATTCCAGCATTTTAACTTCGGCCTGCATGCCTTCAAACTCTGCGGCCTTGCGCGATAATTCCAGCGCCTGGCGCTGTTGTTCTTCAAACTCTTTTTGAATTTCCGCACGTTTGCCTTCGGCGGTGACCCACGCCTGCCGGACCGCGGCCAAATAGGCCTGAGCGAAGCGCTGATCGGCTTCGTCAAGCATTTGCCGGAGCGATTGGATCGAAGATTCCAGGGTGATAACACTGGGATAATCAGAGCCATAGCGCGACTTCATGCCGTTGAGTTGCATTTCGCGCATCATCAATTCCCGGCGCAGATCCGTGGTTTGATTATTCATGCTGACAAACACGCCCTTGGCGTGCTGGGCTTCAATCAACTGCCGGATCATGGACGGATCGCCCGCCATCGCCTGAGCCACGTCATAAGTGGATTTTTCATCAAAGGCGTCAATCTGGGATTGGGTCAAAGCCTCGGACAAACGCGAAAGCCGAAGGACCAGCAGATTCCCACGATCGGTTTCAAAGGACAGCGTGCCGTTGGCTTCCTTGAACTCCACCATGGCCCGGCGTTTGTTGCGCCAGTCGGTTTCAACCTGATCCCGGTCCTTACGATAAATCCGCAGCAAGTCCAATGCGGTCGAGCGTTTCTGGCGATCCTGCGCCTCGACATACGCATCCACCACCGCGTTGACAATCACGGCGGATTCTTTGGGAAACTGCGATTCAAAACTGATAATCATAATATCAGATTTGCGGCTGACCGAAACATCCAAACTCCCGGCCAGAAAGCCCACCGGATTGCTCGCGTTAAGAAACGAATTGAAGGCCCCCGCCTTGGAGCGTTCATAGGCCGATTGCAACACTTCTTTGGAAGAGATAATTTCCGCTTGCGTTTGTAAAAAACCGTCCAAGCGCGCGGTGACTACCGTGTCCATATTCAGGCGTGGCGACGACGGTGTAACAATCATTTTCGCCGTGGACAGATAGAGCCGGGGCGCCGCGAGTAAATAACCAAAACCACCGGCCAAACCCACCAGCGTGACCAACAAGATAATCCAACGCCGACGCCAGAATACCTGGAGCATATTACCGGTAGCGGCGGCAACATCGCCCGCACTCCCGCCTGATTGCACCAGATTCTCGTTCGCTTCAGCACGAACCATACGAGTATTGGGTTCGATACGAGCCAGTCTATCTTGGGTTTCCAATGCCATACCCTCAACTAAATGTCGAAAATCTTGCGTAATTTTACATCCAGAACACGCCTGTAAACCTCTGCAACGCGCAGAAGCTCATTCAGAATTTCACCGCCTCGACTCGAATTATCAAGCATAACCGAAGCCTCAGGCCTTTGCTACGTGTACTCAAGCAAAAATAATTTCTAAATACGACAACATCTTAGTCGGCAGGCACGCGTTCGTCATCCTGTGGAACAAAAAAAAAGCACGTCCATAAAGTTGGACGTGCTCTCAGGAAAACGCTGATTAAGTCACATCAACGAACAAACCCAATAGCCGTAGTCACGCGGCTGTGAGTACCCACCGAAAATTCCGCTCAACCGGGCGGTGTATAGGGGGTGTAACTGGACAACACGGGTTGCGGCGCGGGTGGACGTACCAAGGTACGACCTGCCTGCTCAAAATCACTGCCAATCGAAGCGGGCGTTCCAATCGATGATTGGGGGACGCTCGACGTCGAAGCAACGTAACCCGCCAACCCCA
>JBAXGE010000070.1:0-11330 GCA_037139555.1 Phycisphaerae bacterium | reverse complement strand
ATTATTTTCCTCCCAAAGTTCCCTAAGAGCAACTACCTATCGGCCCGCGCGCCCGCATTGGTGCGCTTGAGGGGCCGGCAAAATTGTTCCACGTGGAACAATTTGCGCGGTCAAACCGCATTCTTGGCGTAAAAACGCCTATATTGCGGTCGCCCATGCCCCTGAAAATCGTCCTCAGATTATGTCCGATACACCCAATTAGCGCCGTTGCCCAACGGGCCCCAACTTGACAACCCCACTTTCAAAGGCTTTAATAAGGCTATGAAGAACGTCCGCGTCCAAGTCGGCCTACTACTTACGCTTGCCAGCACGCTGGTGCTGGCCGAGGGTATTTCGTAGGGTTACCGAGCTTTTTTCTATCCGCGTAACAGGACCCTGCGAAGTAAAATTCGCGGGGTTTTTTGTTTTTTAGGGTATGATGACCACTTGCCGCCGTATGCGGCGAACTTAGTGCAGGAGTGATGACAATGACCACGGAAGCCCAGACGATCAAGATTTTCGACACCACCTTGCGTGATGGGGAGCAATCCCCGGGCGCATCCATGAACATGAAAGAAAAATTAGAGGTGGCCCGGGCCTTGGAACTGCTCGGGGTTGATGTTATCGAAGCCGGCTTCCCCATCTCCAGCCCCGGCGACTTTGAAGCCGTACAGGCCGTGGCCAGTGTTATCACCCAGGCCACTGTGGCGGGTTTGGCCCGCAGCACCGAAAAAGACATTGTCCGAGCCTATGAAGCCGTCAAAGGCGCCAAAAAGCCCCGCATTCACGTCTTCTGTGCCACCAGCAAAATTCACCGCGAACACAAGTTGCGCAAGGCCAAGGAAGAAATCCTGCGCCTGACCACCGACAACGTGAAGTTGGCCCGGTCGCTGGTGGCGGATGTGGAATTTTCCCCCGAAGACGCCAGCCGTACCGAACTGGACTTTCTGGCTGAAGTGGTCGCCGCCGCGATTTCCGCCGGGGCCACCACGATCAATTGTCCCGACACCGTCGGTTACACCACGCCGGACGAATATCGCAAGATGTTCGAATACCTGATTGCGAATGTCCCCGGAGCCAAGGATGTCATCTTCTCCACGCACTGCCACGATGATTTGGGCTTGGCCGCGGCCAACTCGCTGGCCGGGGTATTGGGCGGAGCCCGGCAGATCGAATGTACCATCAACGGCATCGGCGAACGCGCCGGCAATGCCGCGTTGGAAGAGATTGTCATGGCCCTGAGCACCCGCCGGGACGTGCTGAATTTCACCACACGCATCAACCCCAAGCGGCTGGTGCCCACCTCACGGCTGGTGTGCAGCGTTACGGGTCTGCAGGTGCAGCGTAACAAGGCCATCGTGGGCGAGAACGCCTTTGCCCACGAATCCGGCATCCATCAGGATGGCATGTTGAAAAACCGCCAGACCTACGAAATCATCGCTCCCGAAGATGTCGGGCTGGTGCAGACCAAATTGGTCCTGGGCAAACATTCCGGCCGGCACGCCTTCAAGTCGCGGTTGGATGAATTGGGCATTGTGCTGGATGAGGCCGCATTGCTGCCAGCCTTTGAACAGTTCAAAATCCTGTGCGACAAGAAGAAAGAAGTCTACGACGAGGATATCGAAGCCATCGTCGAAGACCAGATGGAAACCGCCTCGGCGCTGTTCAAGCTGAAGTATTTGCAGGTCGTCGCCAGCACCACCGGCGTGCCCACGGCCACCATCACGCTGGTGGACTCCAGCGGGGTGGAAGTGACCGATGCCGCCATCGGCGATGGCCCGATCAATGCGATGTTTGCCGTGATCCAGCGCATCACCAACATCAGCGCCAAGCTGGAAAGCTATCTGGTGCGCAGTGTCACCAGCGGCAGCGAAGCCCAGGGCGAAGTGCTGATCGAATTGCTGCACGGCGACCGCAAGATCCGCGGCCGGGGCGTCTCCACGGATATTCTCGAAGCCAGCGCCAAAGCGTATTTATCGGCGATCAACCGCATCCGCACGCTGGCCGCGCGGACGGTGGCGCAATCCCCCACGATTTAATGTGAAGGTCCGTCTGTGAGTACGACAGTGACAATTTTGGAACGCCTCAAGCAGGTCTACCCGGACGTCAAAATGACCACCCTGCGGGAATGGATCAGCGGGCATCGGGTCTTTGCCGATGGCACGCTGGTGCGTTCGCTCAAGCAGCCCGTCGCGGTAGGCGCCCGCGTGGACCTTGACGCGCCCAAGACTACCGAGCAGGTGCTGCAGCACGGGCTGGAAGTCGTCTATCAGGATTCGGATATCTTTGTAGTGGAAAAGCCCTCCGGGTTACTAACCGCCACCGATGCCGAAGAACGCCGGCCCACCGTATCGGCCATCATGCACAAATGGAGCGCCCGCGACAATCACAAGGGCCGGGCCTTTATTGTGCATCGGCTGGATCGCGGGGCCTCGGGTCTGCTGGTGCTGGCGCGGAATCCGGTGGCACTGGCGGAATTGAAACAGCAATTTTTCGTCCACAGTGTCACCCGGCAATATCATGCCGTGGTCATCGGCAAACCACCCGCCCCGGCGGGCAAGCTGGAATCACTGCTCTGGGAAGACCACCTTGGGCACATGCAGATTGTGGATGACCCTGCGCGCGGCCAGCAGGCCATCACGCATTACCGCGTGCTCAAACAACTCAAGGGCGACCGTACGCTGGTGGAATGTACCCTCGAAACCGGGCGCAAGCATCAGATTCGTGCGCAACTGGCCAAGTTGGGTTGTCCCATTCTGGGCGATGGCGAATATGGCCCGCTGCGTCACCCCAAGCAGCGCTTGATGCTGCACGCGGTAGTGCTGGAATTGGACCATCCCAAGCTGAACAAACGCCTGCGCTTTGAATCGCCGTCGGGTTTTTGCTGAGTCGGGCTGGTGGCACTGGCAATGTTGCCTAACCTGCGGCACAATAGCGGTTTAAGCGTTCCGTTGGGTACGTTCATTAACTCTTGTGCACCCGGATTTGGTGGAATATGGCCTATCAGGTAACCTGCGTGTGTGGCGAAAAAATGACGGTGGGCGCGGACCAGTTCGGACAGGTAGTGAACTGTAGCGCCTGTGGCCGGGCACTTCTGCCGACGGCACCGCCGATGATGAATCAGCCCATTGAAGTCCAGGCCGCAGTGGTGGCCGACGATTTTCCTACCGACATTCCCGAAATGGCTCCTACCCCGGCGGCACCCGCATCCGTGGCGTCCCCAACTCCTGCGGTCACGGCCAGCGTCTCAAAGCCCTGCCCGTTGTGTGGCGAAATGATTATGGCCACCGCCAAAAAGTGCAAGCATTGCGGGGAATATCTGGATTCACCCGCCGCCCGGCAGGCCGTAGCCGCGCAGGTTGAGGCGGGTGAGGTGATTTTTGAATTGACCGTATCGCAGTGGGATAACGCATTTAAGTATCTGGTCTGTCTGATCCTGCTTGGCTTGGCGGTAGTGGGGGTGTTATATCTGCCACCGCTGAAGCCGTTTTTACCCGAAGTAACCGCGGCCGGAATCTTCTTGTGCAGTTTGCTGATGTGGATTTTCTACATCAGCACGCGCAGTTCGCGGTGTACTATCCGTTCGACCCGGATTGATACGCAAATGGGGATTCTGAACCGCAAGTATGATTCGGTGGACCTGATGCGGGTGCATGATGTGCAGTTGCAGCAGTCGTTGCTGCAGCGGATGCTGGGGGTAGGGACGGTGGTGATCCAGAGCAGCGACCCGACGACGCCGGTGCTGGAGCTATACATGATTCCCCAGGCCCGGGCGGTTTATGACTATATCATCACCCGTTTGCCGGAAATTGCCCGGGAACGCCGGGCTATGGTGGTGACCGAGCGTTAAGATTCTCGGTTGCGTGTTTGGCAGCGGGGGGGTATCTTCTCGTTTTTGGCGGTTGATTCTTGTGGCGTGCCGGGGTGTGCCTGGTGTGTACCAGAATTTGTCCTATTTATCATGGAGCGTGTTATGACCGAAGCTAATAATGCCCAGGCGGGCCAGCAGCAGCAAATCGAAGTCCGCGTACGCGAAGAGAAGGCCCAGACGTACTACAGCAATGTGGTGCGGGTCGGCGGCACGGCGGAAGAACTGATCGTAGATTTTGCCATCAATCATCAGGACCCGGAAAACCCCGGCGTGCTCATGATGGATATCAACGCCAAGATCGTGATGAACCTGTATGCCGCCAAGCGTCTGACGCTGGCCCTCAGCCAGACCGTACAGCGCTACGAACAACAGTTCGGCCCCATCGAACTGGATGTCCGCAAGCGTCTGCGTCAGGGCTGATGCCCGACGGGATGTAATGGTGAAAATTGGCCTGCCCGCGTGTCCGCACGCGGGCAGGTTTTTTTATGGCCAGGGGGGTGATATCGGCAGTAAACTATTGCCAGTAGCCAGCGGGGGTGCCATAATGTTATTATTATGGCGTGGTGGCAGCGGGTGCGTTCCTTGGGAGTTGAGCGATGACGGCGAAGAAAACTTGGCGGCAACAGTGGTTGGTATGGGCGTGTGTGAGTGGGCTCAGCATGCTGGGTCAGGCGCAGTCTGCGCCGGTGACCGATCTGGCCGGGGCCAAGCAGCGCATGGCCGAGATCCACAGCGCCATGGATGCGGCCAAAAATGATCCCCAACGGCAGGCGGAACTGCGCAAAGAATATGTGGACATTCTCAAGCAGGTACGCAAGCTGGAGCAGGACCCTGTCAAACCCGAGCCTAAGCCGGAGCCCAAACCGGAGCCCAAACCGGAACCTAAGCCCGAACCTAAGCCGGAACCTAAGCCGGAACCTAAACCCGAACCTAAGCCGGAGCCCAAACCGCCCGAGGTTACCGTCAAGCCCGAGCCGAAGACCGAGCCCACGCATACGCCCAAGACTGCGACCAAGCTGGCCGTGCCCAGCGAGGCCGAACAGACCGTGGCCCTGAAGCAAATCATGGATGTGTACAAGGATGATTTTGCCAAGAAAAACGACGAGGAACGCCTGGCACTGGCCGACAAGCTGCTGCGTCAGGCCCGCGAGGGTAAAGATGCTCCGGCGGTGCGTTACGTATTGGATCGTGAAGCGCTGAAGTTAGCGATTGCCCTGGGCGCGGTCGGGGCGCTGGATCAGGCGTTGACCGATTTGACCGGGGTATTTGCCACCGATGAATGGGGGCTGCGTGCTGAATCGTACGATGCGATGCGGCAGGGCCGGGGCGTGGCCTTGCCGGAAGTGCAGGCTTATCTGGCCGCCGGTTATCGTGACCTGTGTCAGATGGCGGAGGAAAAAGAAGACTTTGTGCAGGCCCAGCGCATGGCCAACAGTGCGGCGGCGGCGGCGCGACAAAGCCGCAATCCCACGCTGGCCAATGATCTGGCCAAACTGCCCACGGAAACGCAACTGGTCGCCGCTGAGTTTGTTAAAGTGCAGGCCGCGCGCAAGCAATTGACGGACAATCCGGAGGAGGCCACCGCCCATACCGTGATCGCACGGTACCTTAATTTTTACAAGTATGATCTGCCCGCAGCGCTGCCGTTCATGCGCAAGGCGGATGATGCGGAATATAAGCAACTCGCCGGGCTCGAGGACAAGCAGGTTAAAACTTCCGAGCCAGCCCATGTGCTGGCAACGGCGGATCGCTGGTGGGAGTATGGCGCGGCCCAGACCGGACGGTTCAAACGGGTCTGCTGGGAACGGGCTGTGACGCTGTATGAAGGTCAGGAAGCCGGTGCCACCGGCTTGGCCAAGGTGAAAATCGGCAAACGTCTGGCTGATTACCAGCGTGAAGCCCAGACGCAGGATTGGCCGATCCGCATGATTGATTTACTGGCGAAGGTGGATGTGACTCGGGACTTGTGCCGCGGCGACATGGTTAAAACCGCAGCGGGAGTGAAAGTGAATGCCACGCCGGAAAAAGGCAGCTTTGCTTTCGGCGCGCTACCGCGTATGGTGACGGGTGATTATGACCTCCACCTCGAAGTGATCAATGAATCAGCGGCGGAAATCCTGCTGGGCGTGCCCTTTGGCGAGGATGCGGCCGGCTTGTTGGTGTTGCGGCGTGATGGTCCGGCAGAATGGCGCGGTGAACCCAGCTTGCGGCATCGCACGGCCACGGCGGATCAGGATGCCCAGTGGCTGAATCCACTGCTGCAGCAAACTGACAAGGTCATCGCCATTGATATCAAAGTCCTGCGCCGCGATCGTATGGGCGGGATCAAAGTGACGATCAACGGGCATGTGGCGATGTTATGGGAAGGTGAAGTGGCCCAGGCGCAGTTGCCAGCCATAACAGGTAAAAATACCGGCCAGCCCATGATCGGGGCGATGCGGGGCGTGGTGCAGTTCAATGTGGTGAAAATCTCGGGCCGGAGCCGGGATCTAGTGCCAGCGGCACCGGTGCCGGCACCCCCGCCGGGCTAACCCGGACTTAGCACTCGCGCACCGACAGAACCGTCCCCGGGGCCGGTGGGCATTGGAGCGCGAAGCGTCTGGCCATGCCAACAAAGCCTAAACGCAACTTGATTGAGTCTAAGGGGAACTTAGACCCGACCAAGCTGCGTTTAAGCCAGGGTTTTGCAGTGGAAATAACGGGGTATCATCCGGCAATGCCGAATGATACGGCCGGTTTATTGCACGCGATGACGAGCCTTCCAACGAGCCAGACGCTTTTTGCTTCCGACCTTACGACGACGACGCGGCTTGGGCATGGGTTTTACTCCTGAGTTCCATTAGTATCAAAGCCCCACAGTTTATGCCAAAACGCGCTTTCTGGCAACCCACTTGGACGATGAGTCGGACATTTCTGCGGCGCAGCCCCGTGGGACGAAATTCGCAGATCGCAAGAAGTGGTTGGCCGGTGCGTTGAAACTCTGGTGCTGGCCTGCTATCTTCGGGCCACCCACACTGGGCCGGGTGCAGCCGTTGTGGGGGTAAGTCGTATGATTACAACACGTTGGTGGTTATTGAGGAGCATCACTATGGCTACGGCAAAATCACAGCATTGGGCAGCGCTATTCACCGGGGCCGTGCTGGCGACGGCGTTACCGCATGGACTCTGGGCCCAGAGTCAGGTCGCACCTTTGGGGGGTACATTGGCGGTGCAGCCCACCGCGACCCGGGCCGAAGCCGGAACCAAACTCGCCGTCAAATTAGGCTTGGAGTCCAATCCCGGCGGGGGGGACTTCACCAACCGTCAGGCCAAGTTTTACCTCTTCCGGCAACGCTGGAATTTATTCGAAGATACCCTCTACGAGCTTAAGGCCACCGGCAGCGGGGCCAACTGGACCGTGGAAATCCCCGCCGTGACGCCCGGCTGGTATGTGCTGGTCAGTCAGGTGAATGATGATACCGGAGTGATTGATAACCTTGGCAAAGCGGCCGAGAGTGCACAGGATAAACGCTTTATCGCGCGGGCCATCCTGCCGATAGTGGATCGCAAAGCGCAGTTGTATGCGAATTTGAGCACGGAACGGGGGCGCTGCGTATTCAGTCCCGGTGAAATTGTCCGCTTCTATACCACGTTGAAGGGGGTTGCGGCCACCCGCGAAACCTTGACGTGGACGCTGCAACCGCAGACGCCCATGGCCCAGCCGGTGACGCTGGGGACTCAGGCTGTGAATCTCACCGCCGGTCAGGAACAGACGATTGTTTATGATATCCCCGCCGCGACCAGTGCGGCACTGGTGCCGGCACGTTACCAGATTACGCTCAGTCTGGATGGCAAGGTGATTGACCATTTCCCGGTGGAATGGGTTTCCGGCCAGCGACCCGGTGCGGGTGCACGGGTGTATAACGGCGGCCCCTGGGGGGGCGACAGCAGTCAGCCCTTGGACCCTTGGGACCTGCCCCGGTCCAGTGGGTGGTTGGATAAGGAAATGGTGCGCGGGCACAATGCCAACGGGTGGATCAATATTTTCAGCAGCGGGCCACAAATGGGGCCCAGTCAAAATTGGCGCGCGGTCCGTCAAGACGCCGATCTGCCCCCGGTGGGCGGGGAATATCGGCCCGGCACGATGCAGGCGCATTATCAGGCCCTGATGGCCCGGGGTGCCAATACCATCATCATGCTGGGGGGGACGGAATTGGGGCCGGAGAATTACATGCCGGTTCCCACCACGCCCGGAGCGGCGATGGATTTGATGGCGCGGAAATATCTGGTCGGCGCGATGAGCTTTGCCTATATGCCCAATTTCACCGGGGTGTATACCGATGCGTATGCCAAGCCCGACTGGCATGGAGGCGAGGAATTTACCGATGCGGAGGAAGCGGAAGTCCGGGCCAAAGTTTGGGAATTGGGTTGGAAATATGCGGGCTTGGGCAATGTGGCGCCGGCACCGGATTTTGGTGATGATCGCACGCCCATAAATTTTTCAAATGCCGTCGGTACACCCGCATTGGACGGGGGCAAACGTAAAGCATTTTCTGATTACGTGCAGAAAGTTATTCAGGACGAATACAAAGGTGATACCGCGTTATTGTTTAAGGCCCCGGTATCCCAGAAGCAAAAAGTCTGGAATGGTGCCTGGTCGGCAGTGGGTGTGACGCCCGCACCCCAGGCCAAACCCCGTTATCCGATGCCCCGGCCCATGATGGATACCATGCCGGTGGATGCCCAGTACAAGTTTACCGAATATGTGCAGTCCGGCTTTGGCCGGTATTACGGCAGTCTGACCCGGGCCATCGAAAGCCAGATGCCCGCAGTGTATACCATCCACAACCGCCGGCGGGAAAATCACCGGCAGGCGGGTTACGCCTGGGGGGATTGGAGCCGTTCGGCCAGTGTACCGCCGGAATATAGTTTCGGCGGGCCCACGGTTTTGTACAGCTCGGAATTTAATCTCGACGGCGAACCGCAACCCTATTCCATGCCCACGATGTATTTACAGAGCAATGTGGATAAGGGCCAGCCTGCCTGGGCCAGTGCGGTGGGGTTCCAATTCACCGGTTCCACCGGGCGCTTGCTGCGCGATGCGGTATTTTTTCTCGGCCGCGGCGTGACGCCGATTTATCACAACCCGCAGGGGTTCAGTTGGGCTTTGCGTGGTTCGGATCAGGGGGCGTATGCTTCGTATGACCGCTTGCATGCGGTCAATACTTTTGCCAATCAGTTCGAGGGTCTGTTCACGCAGTTGCAGGCCGTGAAGGAAGTGGCGTATTACTCCGGTCCGCACTGGGCGGGGCCCAATGAAATCGGGGCGTATGTGGCCTTCCCGGCGGCGCTGATGACCGGGCATCAGGTGCATATGCTCAGTCATGCGGATGCGGCGAAAGGTGGGTTTGATCCCTATAAGGTGATTTTCGCGCCGGCCCAGCCCGTTCCGCCGGAACAGAGCTTTATCAAAGATGCGTTTACCGGTTACACCAAACGCGGCGGCACAATCATCACCACGCCGGCGCCGCTGCGGTACTGCGAACCATATACCGATTTGGCTAAACTCGGAATCGTCAAACAGGAAGTCAAACAAACCGACAGCAAGGGCCGGGTGACCACCAAACAGGAATATCAGCCCACGCCCGCGCAAGAACAGCAGGCGACCATTGAGGCGATGTGGAAAGATTACCGCGCCTCGGTTCAGGTCGTGCCGATTGATATCATGAAGCAGTGGGCCTACGTTGATCCCGAGACCGGGCAGCGCGAAGCCTATGGCCGGCGGGCGCATTGGACCGGGCACCATACCTGGGCGAATGCCGGCGTGGCGGCGCTGGATGTGTATGACGACCTCAAGACCGCGTTTGACAAGGTCAATGATCCGCTGGTGAAGAAGGACAAGCCCGAAGTGTTTGTGTCGGCCATGCGGCCGCGCGATGCCAAAGCCCAAGGCACGTTCCTGTTCGCGGCCAACTTCACCATACCCAAAGATAAGGCGTGGACGGATTTGCGCATTCCGTGGTTCCTGTGGCCCAATACCGCCGATGCGGTGAATTGCCAGTTGCAGATCAAGGATACCAATGTCGGTGCGGTGTATGACCTGATGACCGCGCGGCCGGTGCCGTTCACGCGGGCGGGGGGACGCATTGTGTTTCAGGCGGATTTAAGTGCGGTCGAAGGGCGTGTGTTTGCGCTCTATCCCGCGCCGGTGGCGGGCGCGACGCTGAGTCTGCCCGCACAGGTCAACGCGGGAGAGTCCGTGCGCGGCCGTTTTGAACTCAAGACGGCGGAGGGCAAAGTACTGACCGTGGCCGGGGCGGTGCGCCTGACGCTGCGTACGGCGGAGGGTACTATTCTCCAGCAGATTTATCGGCATCTCCCCGCCGATGGCGAACTGCCGGCCCTGCGCGTGCCGGGCAATGCAGGCAATTGCACCTATGAAGTTCTGGATCTGATCACCGGTCAACAGGCGGCAGCGCCGCTGACCATCACCACTCCGACCCTGACGGCCACCTTGGCCGCGCCAATTACGGTGTTTGAGGGGGATCATATTCACGAGTGGCTCAAAGCCGGCTCGGGCAAGATTCGTATCGTGATCGAATCGGGCGACCTGGCGATTGTGCAGCGTCCCGATCCCATCGCCAAGGCCAAAGCCGATGCGGCCAAGTCCGAGTTTGACGCGCAGGAAAAAGTCAAAGCCGATGCGGCTAAAAAAGCCAACAAGAAGTACGACGTTAAATCTTTTAATTATCCCAAGCTGGAAAATGTTGAGGTGCAGGAAGTCAAGACGGCCAATCCCCGACTGGCTGAAGATCGCAAAGTGGCCGAGACGCTCGCCACCGCTTTGAGCACGGCGGGTATCAAGGCCACCGTCTGTGAATCCAAAGATGTGGCGGCCGGTCCTTTGTGGGGTTATCCCTATCATGGCAGCCGGGCCAATTATCGCGGACGCTTTACCGTGCCCACGGTGGAAATTGACGGGCCGGTATTGCTCGTGGGCAGTCCCACAACCAGCCAGTTCCTGCAACAGATGGAACAGGCCAATGTGGTGGGCCGCGAGTTAAGTACTGAGCAACTGGCCGGCGGCCGCGCGGTAGTAGCGTTCCTGCCCCGGGCCTTTTCTTCCACTACGGACAGTGTGGCGCTGGTGGCCAATAGCCCGGAAGGTTACGCGGCGGCCACGCAAACGCTCGTGGGTATCGCCAAGACCAATCCCGGTCCCGATCCGTTCTATCAGGCCCGCGAACTGGCCCGTCGTGAGTGGTTGACGCTGGATATCGCGCGCTACAAACAACAGATGGGTGTGCTGCCCACCGTGGCGGCCCCGACCCCGCCCGTCACCCGCACCGTTGCGGCCCAGAACAGTAATTACCGTGGGATCGAAGCGGACTTTGGTCCGGCGATTTATGCGCTCAACGCCAGCGCCAATGGCGTGGCGGTCAGCACCAAGAGTCTGGGCCGCGGGGTGGTGTTGGTGGGGGCTGACGGCAAAGTGAAGATG
>JBAXGE010000069.1:0-11544 GCA_037139555.1 Phycisphaerae bacterium | reverse complement strand
ATGCTCAGCCGCTGGGCGTAAAGACTCGGCGTGGGATTAAACGTCGCACTATCGGCAAAGGCTTGTTGCGTGTGCTGCCGTTGCGGCAGGAACAGCGCCGGACAGCCCAGCCACGAGGTATCCGTTTGCCGCGCCCCCGGCGTGCTCAGCGGCGGCACCGATAAAACCCCGATCAGGCTGCTGTGGCCGATTTCACTGCCCGCTGGCAGCAGCGCGGAGTTACCGATAAACGCCCGTTCCCCAATCGTGGTGCGGTTCAGCGACAGCACACCCTGATCCACACTGGGCACCCCCAGCGAAACCGCATCCGCCACAAACGATTCGCGGCCCAATTCCAGCAGGTCCGGCGAGGTCGCGCACGCGGTGGAAATTTCCGCCCGCGCCCCCAGCTTCGCCCCCAGGGCCCGATACCACGGGTTCAAATACAGCGTCGCATACATCGGCCCGAGAATATCCAGCGACAAATCCATCAACTGATCCACAAACCACTTGCGGACATAAAACGAAGAATACAACGGATACTCGCCTGGCTCTACCCGTCCGAGCAGCAACCATTTCACCACCACAATTTCCAGCCCCAGTATCAGAATAAACGCCAGCGCCGCCGGTGGCACCATCCACAATGAATTGAACGGACCATATAGTTGGGACGCTTCGGTCAACATCAGCAACCCGGGCATCATGGCCGCGAGGTAGATCACGGGTATCAGCAGGCACCCCAAGGCATGCAGCCCGGCATACAGCGTCCGTGTGCCCCAGTCTGGCAACGGCGCGGCCTGCGCCTGCGGACGGATGCCCACCGGATTGAGTTGGCTCGTGGGATGTTCCAACGGCAACGCCGGTGCGCCATACCACGCCGCACCGCCGGGGATAGTGCTGTGCCGTGGCAGCAGCGATAGATAACCCAGTCGCGCCTTGGGTTCCATCACGGTATGCGGACATAACGTCGCCCCCGCCCCAACATGGCAATCCGCGCCCACCGTGATCGGCCCAATCTCCAAAAACCCATGTTCGATGGTATAGCCCAGCAGCGCCGCGTGCATGCCGATGGCGGCGCGGTCGCCGATGCTGATCACATCAAACGCACCGATCTGGTCGGTGCCGATATACGCCTGCGCCCCGATGCGTACGCCCAGGGCGCGATAAAACCATCGCGCCAGCGGGGTGCCGGTCAAATAGTCCGCCGGTACGGCCCCCAACACGCGCTGCACCAGCCACCACCGGAAATAGAAATTGCCCCAGAGCGGGTATTTCCCCGGTCTGACTTTGCCCAGCATCAGCCACTTGAATACAATGGCCCCCATGAGCATGGTGGGAATAACTCCCACCACCACGCCCAGCGCCCCGGTGACCGCCCACAGCCGCCGGGAATAATGTTCCAAAATATAGGTATACACCAAATAGGGTGCAATCCATTGCAGCGAATAGAACGCAATCAGCGGATACATCGCCCCCAACTGGCCCCACGAACACCACGTGTGGCGCTGGCGGTGGGCATGCCCCGCGGCCGCCGCGCGTGCTCGGGCCGCTGCGCTCGTTGGTGTGGTTGGCTTGATTGGTTCGGCTACGTTGCCTGCCGGCGCCCGCTTGGCCAGCGCCGCGGCAAGCTGCGCTAGCACCGGATGATGATACACATCCAACACCGATAACGTGGCGAAGTCCGCCTGCGTGCGCAATTCCGAAACCATCCGCGCCGCCAGCAGCGAATGGCCCCCCAAGTCGGTGAAGAAATGCGCGGTACGATTGATCGGCACCGCAAACCAACGCTGCCAACTCTCCGCCAATCGCGTTTCCCAGCTTCCCTGTGGTGGATCGTCCGCCGTCCCTGTGGCTATGGCTTCCGGCGCGGGCAATGCCTTGCGATTCACCTTGCCCGAAGGCAGGATTGGCAGCGCGGCCAGAAATTCAAACCGCGTGGGCACCATATACCCCGGCAACGTCTGCCGCAACTGCGTTTTCAGCGCGGGCAAATCCAATTCCGCTGCCTCAGTCACCAGATACGCCACCAGATGCGGCACCCCCGCACTGAGTTCATGCGTCGTCACCGCCGCTGCCCGCACGCCCGGAAAACCGCGCAGCGCCGCTTCAATTTCCGTCAGTTCCACCCGGAACCCGCGAATCTTCACCTGCGCATCCAGCCGCCCACAGAAGATTACCTCGCCGGTGGGAGACCACTGGGCCAAATCGCCGGTGCGATAAATTCGTTCATACGGCGGGTCCTGCCGGAAGGGATTGGGAATGAATTTCTCCCGCGTCAAATCGGGCCGCCCCAGATAACCCGGCGACAGCCCCGGCCCCGCAATGCACAGTTCTCCCGCCACCCCCGGCGGCACCAACTCCACACCCTCGGGCGCGAGAATATAAATTTTGTAGTTGTCCACCGCGCGACCAATCGTGAGCGCCTGCCCCGGCACACAGTCGCTGTAAGTCGCTATAACCGTCGCCTCCGTAGGCCCATACGTATTCACCATCCGCCGGCCGGGCGTGCCCCAGCGCTGCACCAGATCCGCCGGGCATGTCTCCCCGCCCAGAATCAGCAACCGCACACTCGGCAGGTCCGCCCCTAACAGGGCCAGCAACGTGGGCACCGTGGAAAACACCGTGATCTTCCGCTCGGTCAGTAATTCCGCCAGTCCCGGCCCGGCATGCACCATCTCCGACGTGCCCACCACCAGCGCCGCCCCGCTATACCACGCCAGCCACACTTCCTCGACCGACGCATCAAACGCCAGCGAGAATCCTTGATATACCCGGTCCTCAGGCCGAACCTGAAAAATCCGCCCTTCCGCCCGCACCAGATTGCATGCCGCGGTATGCGTGATCGGTACCCCTTTAGGCCTTCCCGTCGAGCCCGAGGTATAAATGATGTAGGCAATATCGTCCGGTCGGGCAGGTCGGCTGGGCCACCTTACCCCCGCACGCGGGGTATCCAGATTCAGTGTATCCCAATCAATCCGCAGCCCTTGATATGTCGTGCCCCCGCCGGGCATATCGGACAACGTCACCAACGCGCGGGCTTGGCTATCCTGCAAAATATACGCGACCCGTTCCTGCGGATATTCCGGGTCCAACGGCACATACGCCGCCCCGGTTTTCAATATCCCCAGCAACACAATCAGCGCACTCTCGGAGCGCGGCAGTTGCAACGCCACCCGGTCGCCGACTTTGACCCCACACGCCCGCAAATAACGACTCACCCGGCATGCTTCCCGGTCCAGTTGCGCATAGGTGAGCCTGCACGGGCCACATTCGAGCGCAGTGTGCTCAGGATAACGCAGCGCGGTGGCCGTAAACAACTCGCCCAGTAACGCCGGCGCGCCCAATTGCGGATCGTATTCCGGACCCGACCAATGCTCCAGAATCAGCGCACGCTGCGCCAGTGACAGGGGCGCTGCCGCAGGTGCGGTGACATCCCCAGGTACTTCGCCAGAATATTCCCAGGCTGTTGCCAGTAAATCCGTCATTCGTAACTCATGTACTCAAACACCACGGCAATACCCGAGTCCTCATGATTCGGAACCAGAGTAGCAGGTTAAAAACGGCAATATACTCGGGTACGCGGGGTAAGTGTTAGCGCGACTTTACCAACGTATTTGGAAAGCTATACGCCAAAGCCGGGAAAATGTTCGCATTTATGTGGAACAAATTCGAAAATATAGACATTCACGCAGGAAATTTTTCAACCCTGCAATAAACCGCGTGTCATACCGTTTTGCCATGGAACAGTTGCGGGAGTGTTTTCCCGCGTTCGTGTGCACAGGTGCAGGTAACCCAGAAGGTGCACACTGGACTTTTTGTAATCCTGGGATTTTTAGGAGTTATGGTCATGACCAAGCAAGTTCGTATGATGTTGTTGGGCGCGGTTGCGGTAGCCTTTGTGGCCGGTTCGGCCGTCGCGGTTCGGGCCGAAGAAGCCACCATCAAGCCGGGCGATAAGTCGCATAAGACCACGGGCGACCACAGTGCCAAGTTGCCCAAGGGTTTCGAAGCACTCGATCTGACCGATGCCCAGAAGACCCAGATCGCGGATATCCTGAAGCAGGCCAAAGAAGCCAAAACTGCCGCTGGCAAGGATGAAGCCGCGATCGCCAAGATCAAGGAAGACACCCACACCAAGCTTCTGGCCGTCCTGACCGACGAACAGCGGGCCAAGTTGGCCGCCGCCGAAGCCGCCGCCGCCACCCAGAAGTCCCCCAAAGAAGGCAAAAATCACAAGGGCCATGATGCCCCCAAGACTGATGCCCCCAAGACCGAGTAACACCCTCGGTTTGATTTGACCAGCATATTCGCCTCCGGTGTGACTTCGGTCCCGCCGGAGGTTTTTTATGCTCGTTTCCCGCCGCGCGGGAACGAAAATAACTCGTCACCCAGCGCGCATGGCATTTACAGGCGCTTCGGTTACAATTACACTAGCGGTCGCACTTATCTACTTACGAACCGTGCCCATCTTGTCTAAAGGAGTCAGTATGCGTTTCTCCAGAATTGCCCTGTTGCTCGTTGGTTCCCTCACCGCCGTTGGTATGATCGGCTGCGCCCAGAAGTCGGCCACCACCCAATCCGCCCCACTGGCCGCGCCTGTGCCAACCACGCTGCCCACCATCGACACCACCAAACCCACAACCGCAACGATCAAGCCCAAGCCCGTGGCCACCACCGCGAAAGCTCCCAAGGCCCCCAAGCCGGTCGTTGAAGCGGATACCCGTGACGAATTCGAAATTCTGCTGGACCGTTTTAACTACACCGGCGCCGACCGCCAGCGGGTCATGGACAAACGCGCCACCTTCAAAGCTAAACGCGACGCCTTGGACACCACCCCCGACAGCGTGAAACGTATCGCCTTGAACGCCAAGGGCGCCGAACTCAAAAAAGCCGGACAAACTTTGTCGCCAGCCGAAACCGCCGAACAAAAAGCCCTGTATGAAGACTATTTCAAGGCCCGCAGCCAACTGCGTGCCGAAGTATTGGCGGAGTTCAAACCCGAGGAACTCAAGGAATGGGCCGCCGAAAAACTGACCAATAATGTCGAAAAATCGCTCAAAAAGGCCAAAATCACCCCCGAGCAGCATATCACCATCGGCAAACTCGCCACCCAGGCGGTCAACAACTGGTTTAACGCCAAAATCGTGGCCGAAGACCCTTATTTCGTCACCCTGACCCAACTTCAGGCCACCTTGGTGGACAGCATTAAAGCGGATGTTCTGACGGCAGACCAGCGGGAAAAGCTCATCCCGGCGACCCGGCCCGCCGACAGCCAACCGGCCACCAAATAAGTTCGCTAATTCGGGGCGCTTCCGCCTGCTTGTGTGAGGATGCCGTTTATGCCCCATACGATTTTGGCCTTTGGTCCGCACCCGGATGATATCGAACTCGGTCTGGGCGGCACCATTGCGGCCTTGGTCCAGCAGGGCCACCGCGTGGTCTTGGTGGATATGACCAGCGGCGAACCCACCCCCTTCGGCGATGAAAACATCCGCCCCCGCGAGGCCGCTCTGGCCGCCGGGATACTCGGCGTGACCCGCGTAGCCTTGGGGCTAAAAAATCGCGAAGTAGTCGCCACCCTCGACGCCCGCCACCGTGTCGCGGCACTACTCCGGCAATACCGTCCAGAAATCATTTTCCTGCCCTATCCCCAAGATGCACACCCCGACCATCTGGCCTGCACCCGCATCATCGAAGATGCCCGCTTTGACGCCAAACTGACCCAAGTCGCCATCCCCGGCATGCCCTTTCACTGCCGGCGTCTGATCTACTATTTTTGTACCCATTTGCGGGCCTTGCCCGCCGCCGCCTTGGCGTTTGATATTTCCGCCCATATGCCCCAGAAACTGGCCGCTTTGGAATGTTATCAAAGCCAGTTCTACACCGGACGCATCGGTCCCGACGCCGGGGCGGTCATTCGTCAGGTCACCACGGCCAATGCCTATTTTGGTGGCCTGATTGGCCGGGAATATGCCGAACCACTCGCGGTTCAGGAATTATTAGGGGTGGATAGCGTGGCGGGTTGGCTCATTTGACTTGAGCGCAGCGGGTTCTTATCGCATACTACGCAGATACACTTGGTGCTCCGAGTGCTTGATGTACCACTCATACGCGAGCGAGCAGAGACTATGTCCGAACAAATACTCCCAGAGACCTCCGGCAACGGTGCCCCGACCGGCGAAAAACGCCCCCAGTTGGAACGCTTCTTTCAGGCTGTATCCAAACTGGAAGGTTCGGATTTACACCTCAAGGCCGATGTGGTCCCCCGAATCCGTAAAGGTGGAGATTTGCTCGCCACCCGGCATCCCGTCCTGACCGACCACGAAATCGTCGCCATGGTCCGCGAAATTATCAGTGACGAGCAGTGGCACGACCTGAACCATAAAGGCTCGGTGGATTTGGCCTATGCCCTCTCCCCCAGCGAACGTTTCCGCATCAACATCTTCCATCAGCGCGGCCAAACCTCACTCTCCGCCCGGCGGATCAACCCCCGCATCCCCAGCTACGGGGAATTGAATCTCCCCCCGGTCTTGGAAAAAATCGCCGACTACGAGCAGGGTCTGGTCATGATTGCAGGTATTACCGGTTCGGGTAAATCCACCACCCTCGCCGCCATGATCGAACAGATCAACCAGCGCAAAAGCATGCACATCGTCACCATCGAAGACCCGATTGAATATTCCTACATCGACAAAAAGAGTTTCATCAACCAGCGCGAAGTGGGACTGGATTGCGACACCTTCGAAGGTGCCATGCGCGCCATGATGCGTGAAGACCCCGATGTCATCCTGATCGGCGAAATGCGCGACCGCAAGACCTTTGAAACCGCCGTGCAGGCCGCCGAAACCGGGCACTTGGTATTCTCCACCGTGCATGCCAGTTCCGCCCCCGGTGCCATCACCCGCATTTTGGAACTGTTCCCCCAGGAAATGCACGCCAACATCCGCCAGGCGCTGGCTCAGAATGTCCGCGCCGTGATGTATCAAAAACTCGTCGCCTCCATCAAGCCGGGGGTGTCGCGCGTGCCGGCCCTGGAAATTATGTTGACCACGCCTTCGGTCCGCAAATATATTCTCGATGGCCGCGAAAATGAACTCGGCACCGTCATCCGGTCCGAACGCACCGCGGGCATGATTGATTTCAACGATACGCTGGTGGGCCTGGTCCAAAGTGAAACCATCGCCGCTAAAACCGCCTATGAATCGAGCCCCAACGCGGAAGAATTGAAGATGCGGCTCAAAGGCATCAAGACTTACTGATACGCCGAGAGGAATGGCATGCATTACGTGAATATTGTTTGGTGGGTCATCGCGGCCGCCATTCTGGTGAGCTGGGCCCGCTTTGCCGTGTGGATGGCCAAAGATGTGGTCTATCTCAAAACCCAGTCTATTCTGCGCTGGCAGGCTATCCTGACCGGCAGCGTGCTGATTCTGGTGATGGTCTGGCTGTTTAGCGGGTTCTGGTGGTTGTCCCTGCTCCTGAGTATCGTGCTCTGTGGCGGGCTGATCTTCTGGTATAACTTTGTGCGGATCGCCGAAATGGGCGTCAATGGCAGTCTGTTCCGGCGGATCAATGATTCCGCCCGCAGCATCACCGACAAGGTGGATCAGGCCAAAACCCAGCGCCAAATCAGTCTGAATTACCTCAACCGCCACGACCATCCGGTCGCGCTGCCGCGTTCTGATGATCCCTTGTTCGTGGGGCTGTTGGTACTGGATCGTTTTGCCCTGCAAATGATTGACCGGCGCGTCGAAATTGCCGATTTTGCGGCCACCCGCGAGGGCGTCGAACTGCGTTTTACCATTGACGGTTTGCTGGGGATTGAAACCACAACCCCAACCCGAGTTGAATTCGAACAGTTGCTTACCGCCGTCAAAACCCTCGCCGAACTGGCTCTGGACGAAAAACGCAGACCCCAGCAGGGGACCTTCAAGGTGCGCGACGCGCTGGGGCATTTCACCACCTTTACTGTGCGGACCAGCGGTTCCATCGCGGGCGAAAAACTGCAACTCTACAGCAACGAAAAAGGCCGCTGGTCGTTCGGGCTCGAGGCCCTGGGCCTGCATGAAACCCAGTTGGCCAAACTGAAAAATATCATCCACGAGCCCACCGGCACCGTGCTGGTCACCGCGCCGCCGGGCCACGGCCAGACCGTCACCCTCTACGCCATCCTGCGCCAGCATGATGCCTATCAGCAGTCCATCCAAACCATCGAATTGAAAGCCCACGACGATCTCGAGGGCATCAGCGCCAATCGCGTGGACCTGCTCAATCAGGAAGCCAGTTTCCACAAAACCGTCAACTCGGTATTCCTCAAAGACCCCAATGTCGTCATGCTGCAAAACGTCGGCGATGCCCAGACCGTGGACCTCGTCAATCGCAACGCCGCTGAACGGCGCATCTATATCGGCATGCACGCCCCCGATGCCCTCGCCGCGCTGCAACAGTGGCTCAAGGCCAGCACCGACAAACCCGCCGCCATCGCGGGCCTGCGGGCCATCGTCGCCCAGCGGCTGGTGCGCGTGCTCTGTCCGACCTGCCGCAATCCCTATAACCCCGATGAGGCCACGCTGCGCAAACTCAATCTCAGTGGCAAAGACCTGCACGCCTATGATGCCAATACCAAAGGCATCAAGGACGCCAAAGGCAAACGCCTGTTTTGTCCCGACTGCCTCTCGGTGGGCTATCGCGGCCGCACCGGCCTGTTTGAAATCCTGGAAATTGACGACGAGATGCGTCAGGCCATCCTCGCCAACCAAAGCACCAAGCAGATTATGCATATTGCCAAACGCCATAACATGCTCACGCTGGTGGAGCATGGCATCCTGAAGTTTGCCGGCGGGACCACCGCCATTGCCGAAGTGTTGCGTGTGGTGCAACCACCCGAAAAACCCGCCGCGCGGGAATAAATATCCCCGCGCCCGGCGCCGTGATTAGGAAGTATATTTTATGATTTTACAGTGCATCGTTCTGGCCCTGATCCTCCTGATGGCCCTCTATTACTATGGCAAAGGCGCGCTCTCGGCCAGTTGCCAATTGGCCGCCGTCGCGCTCGCGTCCGTACTGGCCGTGGGTGTCTATGAACCCGTAGCCGGACTGGTCCGCATGATCGGACCGGCCGATTATTGCGCCGGTATCGCCTTCCTGGCCGTGTTCATGCTGGGTATGAGCGGCCTGCGTTTCGCCTTTGACCGATTGGTCCGCAAAAATATTGTCTTGCAAATCAAAATTGCCGATCAGGTCGCCGGCGCTGGCATTGGCCTGCTGGCCGGCATGATCGTCATGGGGACCGTCGTGCTCGGCCTGGGCCTGCTGCCCTTTGGCACCACCATTCTGGGCTATAACCGCTATCCCGCTGGTCCTGAACAGCCCGCCGAAGGCCTCTGGATCCCCGCCGATGGCTTTGTGCTGGGCATGTACGCCAAGGTCTCCGGCGGCACCCTCGGCGGCAGCGATTTCACCGCCCATTATCCCGATTTCCGTCTCGCCACCTGGGGCCAGCGCCAGCGCCTCGGCACCGGCTCGCGCCTCACCCTGCCCGCAGAATTGTGGTCCATCACTTCCGCCACCATCCTGACGGAGAAACAAGTCAAGGAATTGGGCATTACCGCACCCAGCAGTAACAAAATCCTCATGCTGCGCACGCAGGTCAACAAAGGCGATACCAATCCCTCCCTCGCCGCCGATAGCGATCAGGAAGTAGTACCCTATTTCCGCATCACCCCCACCCAGGTGCGGCTGGTGGCCGGGGTTTCCGAGGCACCCCCCCAGCAATTCTTCCCCCTGGGCTATCTCGATGCGGGCACCGCCTTTACCGCCACCTCTTGGGATCGCGGCTATTGCGTGGATGATTTCAACACCCGCAATCAGGTGATTACCGATTGGGTCTTCGCCATCCCCGCCGACGCCCAGCCGCAGTGGTTGCAACTCAAACAAAGCGACCTCAAACCCGTCACCATGAACCCGGCCAAAGATGCACTCTATAAACACCTCGCCCGCGCCGACTATGCCCCGCGCAAATATCGCAAAGACCCCGGCACCGTCGCCCTCATCGTCAGCCTGCCCCCGGCCCTCGTTACCGAAAAACCCGCCTATAAGCTCTGGCTCATGGGCCGCTCCGCCGTGGCCAAACAGGATGTCAGTGGTTTCGTGGATAGCGCCTATGCCCGCCTGCTGGAACGCAAGCCGGATCTGGCCCGCAACCGTTATGTGAAGTTGAAAAACGCCTCGGGCACTGAAACCCTCGGCCTGACCGATACCATGACCCTGCTGCTGCAAGGCCAAGTGACCGACAAGCCCGACACCGACATGATCGCTCTGCCCCGGTTTATGCAGGAAAGAGTCGCCCCCGAAGTGCTGGAAAAGGTCGCCGGCGCCCGCGTGGTCGCCCTCTCGCCCGAGGGCAAATTGGCCGCCATTCCCTACACCGCCGGCGAACTGATGTACGTGGTCACCGCCCAAACCGCCAATACCTATTATGTCTGGGTCGGCTCCGAAACGATCAAACCGGCCACCGCCGCGGTGAAAACCCTCACCTTGGACCAGGCCATCCTCAAACTCGAATCGCCCAAATAACCGCCCCAAATAAGCGACCACACGGGCGGATATTTGCCCTGCACGCTTTACGCTCCTATAACTAACCGTCGGCGGAAGTTCCGCTGACGGTTTTTTACTGCCCGACTTGGCTTCCGTGGGCACGGACTTTTATTCAAGGAAACGACCATGGCTTTTACCCTCGCCCCCTTACCGTATGCCGCCGCCGCGCTGGAACCCGTGCTTGATACCGCCACCATGACCATCCATCACGACAAGCACCACGCCGCCTATGTCACCAATCTCAACAACGCCCTCGCCGGCAAGGCCGATCTGGAATCCAAGTCCATCGAGGCCCTGCTCGCCAATCTCAGCATCGTCCCCGACGATATCCGCGGTGCCGTCCGCAACAACGGCGGCGGGCATTGGAACCACACCTTCTTCTGGAACATCCTCGCCCCCAAGGGCGGCCCCGCCGAACCCACCGGCCCGCTGGCCGCGGCCATCACCGCCACCTTCGGCTCCTTCGCCGATTTCAAGGCCAAGTTCAAAGACGCCGGCCTGAAGCGCTTCGGTTCCGGCTGGGTCTGGCTGGTCGTCAAGGATGGCAAGCTCGTCATCGCCAGCACCCCCAATCAGGATAACCCCCTCATGGGCGACGCCATCGCCGGCATCTCCGGCAAGCCCATCCTCGGCCTGGATGTCTGGGAACACGCCTACTATCTCAAGTTCCAAAACCGCCGCCCCGACTACATCGAAGCCTGGTGGGATGTGGTCAACTGGGCCAAAGTCAGCGAACTCTACCAGGCCTAACCCGGTACAATACCGCGCAGCGCCCCCAGCGCCGCCCATAATATGTCCCCCCACGCGTCCCGGCCCCACAAGGCCGGGACGCTTCTTTTCCCCCACACTTTGCGCCGACCGCCTCCCCGGTTAGGATATATATCCCTTCGGGGACGTAGCTCAATTGGGAGAGCACTAGCTTTGCAAGCTAGGGGTTGCCGGTTCGATCCCGGTCGTCTCCAGTCGGTT
>JBAXGE010000068.1:0-11649 GCA_037139555.1 Phycisphaerae bacterium | reverse complement strand
TTCCTCAGTTACACCGTTCCCGCACTGCGCGACAGTAAGACACCCGAAGTCAAGGGGGTCTATGGCGGAACCGAGACCGAACTCGCCGCAGTGATGCTTACCGAGGCCAAGTCCGCAGGTTACACAGGCAGTGAACTGCCGGGATATGCTGTTGAAAAGGTCTTCCAGTCCGCTGACGATGTGGTTCTTTGCATGGACGCCGCAACCGGCAAGACGCTGTGGAAGGCGGTGATGAAAAACCGCGCGATCAACATCCAGCACCACAAGCATACCGCCTTCGACATGACCCCCGCCTACGGCAAGGGCAAGGTCTTCGCCCTGGGGATGTCGGGATGGCTGTATGCCTTCGAGGCCGAAACCGGCAAGCCGCTGTGGGAGGTGAAATCGGAACCTGACTACAGCAACGCCCTGCTGGTGGTCGGCGATGTGCTGGTCGCACCGGTCGCCGGCCAATGGGGAGGCTACGAGACGGCCACCGGCAAACTGCTCTGGAAAGCCGGCGGCGGACGATCGATGTCAACCCTGTCGGCCTGGTCATCGGGCGGTCAGGATTATCTCATCGGCGTGCTGGGCACGAACCAGGCTCGCACCGGTTTAGGCTGCATTGAGGCCGCAAGCGGCAAGGTGCGGTGGACCCTGCCGATCAATGTGGTCACGAGCGGACGCGGCCTGGGCCCCGGTGGGATCACCATTTGCGGCGACCGCATGCTCGTCAATCAGGACAACGGCACCGGACAAAAGAATGCCCAGATGAAACCGGCGCTCGCCGCCTACCAGTTGACCCCGAACCAACCGCCGCAGCCGCTTTGGCAGGTCACCGATCCGGAGACCGGAAATGCCGAAAAAACCGAAAAGCCAGAAAAGGGAGAAGATGCCGAGAAGAAGGACTCCTTCCGCTTGAACTGCATCCACGGTGAAAGCGTACCGGTGGTGGTGCGCGGCAAATTCGTCTTTACGCCTGACCTGCGCGTGCTCGATCTCGCCACCGGCAAGGTGCTCGGCCAGTCCAAGGGCCCCCGACCGGGCAACGGCGGCTACATGCAGGTCATCGAGGACATCGTCCTGGTTCGCGCCGATGGCACCCATGGCGGCATCCGTTGCGGCTTTTACAAGATCGCCGCCGACGGCTCCGTGGTCGCACTCACCGCCGAAGAATGGAATCCACCCTTCGGCGGTGGAACCACCAGTTACCACCATCCCATCTTCTATCCGCTGGTTGACGGGCGCATCTTCCTGCGCCAGCAGGATGGCATCTATTGCTGGGATGTACGGGCGAAGACCGCGCCCTGAGCTGCAAACGGCCGGCACCGTCACAAGTTCATCCGCAAGACCAACGGAAAAACGCTCTGCATGATCCACAGGAGATCCACGTGTGCTCCCCAAGGAATCATAGACCAAGGATCAAGAACATGACCAAGTCCATTCGCCTCATGCTTGATGGCGGGCTTGCTCACCGGCGCGTCCACATTGAGTGCGGCAGAACTTTCGCCGAACAATACAACGTCCGATAACGGCGGACTCTCCCAAAATCACCCACGACTGGCCGAGTTACAGCCGCCCCGACGGTACCCGTGTCGATTCCTCGCAAACGCCTCTATTGAAGGAGTCTGCCCTATGACCACCCCCCCGATAGCCCTGGAAAACGGCCAAGAATGGAAAATTCTCGAATCGGCTGCGGCCTTTTCGTCAGACAAGTACAAAGATCTGATCGAGGACAACCACGCGCGGATCGATCAGCGGCGGAGGCGGGGGCTATCTCTGCGTCTGAGCGACCGCGAGGGCAAAGTGCTTGCTCATCGCACGTTCCGCCTACGGCAGGTACGCAGCGACTTTCTGTGGGGCTTTTGCGGTGCCGGGATCATGGACGCCTGCCACGACCCGCAGAAATTGAACGAAGACGTGACCAGGCGCAACTTGCTGTATATGGCCCGCCTGTTCAACGCGGTGAACCTGTTGAACTACTGGCAGGAGTGGAGCTGGAAGGAGGCGCAAAAAGGCGAAGAGTTCATGGGGTACCAGAACTATGACACGCTCGACCGGGCCGTGCAGTGGGCCTGCGGCCATGGTCTGGTGGCCAAGGGCCATCCGTTGTGGTGGGGTGTCCCCAAGGCCATCCCCACCTGGATGGATCGTTTTGACGCGAAGAAGCGTTCTATGTTCCGTGAGGTTCGCCTGCGCCAGATTGTCAACCGCTTCAAGGGCCGCATCAGCGTTTATGACGCCGTCAATGAGGCCATCTGGGAGCCGACCCTGGCCAAGACCGCCACCCGGCACTGGCCGCATAACACGCCCATCCCCGAACTGGCCCAGGACCTCGCCGAGGTCATGGCCATCGTCCGTGATGAAGATCCGAATGCGACCATGGTCATCAATGATTACGGCCATTTTATCGGTGATCCCGCCAAGATCCCGGTGGCCTGCAATGATGGCACCTATGTCAGCCATGAGGATCAGGCGCACCGGTACCGTGAGCTGATGATGGCCCTCAAGGATTTGGGTGCTGCCCCCGATGCCATGGGCTTTCAGGGATTCTCGGCTATCGGCAAACTGGAACAGCACGTGGCGACCTATGATTTCCTGGCCAAGGCCGGCCTTCCCATCCACGTCACGGAATTCCATTCCGGGGGAAAACAGGCCGCTGACTTGTTGAAAGCCGGCGTGCCGCGCAATGAAATTATTGACCAGATCGCGGAATACGCCGACGCCTCGATGGTTCTGGCCTTTGCCCATCCCGCCCTTGAAGCCTTCTTTTTCTGGTATGATCAGGACTACCTCTTCGATGATCGCGGACTGCCCAGTGCATGGTACAAACGAATCTACCAACGTATTCACAAAGACTGGACCACCGATGTGGTTTTGACCACCGATGCCGATGGGCTCCTGCGTACCCGCGCTTTTACCGGAAGCTATCGCCTTTCCTTTGAAGAACCGGGCGTCTCGCCCACCGGAGCCCATCTGAGCATTCCTGCCGCCAGCCGCGGGGAACTCGCCTTGAACATTTTAATTTAATGGCATTACCCATATGCAATATTATCGACTGACGTCCGTTCTTCCATTTACGTTAGGCATGCCCGCACGCATGCCCGCTGTTCTTAGGAGAATCCATGTCCAAGTTCCTCTTGCGTATTTGTCTGGCGAGTCTGCTCATCGCCATGAGCGCGGTGGGAATACTCCGGGCCGAGGAACCGCCCAAGATCACGCACGACTGGCCGAGTTACACCGGGCCGGACGGCACCTTTGCGGATTTGTCGCGAGTGCCACTTCTGGATGACCTCAGCAGAGCCAAACTGCTCTGGGTCAGCGAGCACGAAGATCTCGGCTATGGCAAGACCAGCAGCCGGGGTGGACATGTCTATGGTTCCAAGAGTCATTTCAGCGGCTCATGCGACCTGATTGTGGCGGGCGGTTTGGTGATTGCGGGGTATTTCACGCCAAAAGGCGATCTGGAGGCTGACGACGTTCTGTTGGCGGTGGACGCCGCGACGGGCAAGACCCGCTGGAAACAGGTCTTCGCCGGCAAGGGTTACGTTCGCCCGACCGGCAAACACACCCAGTACGGCCCCGCGCCGACCGCCGCGGGGGGCAAGGTATTCCATCTCGGTTCGGGCGGGCGGATCTACTGCGTCGAAGTCAGCAGTGGAAAGTCACTGTGGGAAACCGCGTTGGGTGACTACGTTGAATACTACAAGGGCCGGGCGGCGAAGATGTCGGCGAAGGATGCGGTTTTGGACGATGACTCGCGCGGGTTCGGTCGGCCGACCTTTACCCCGTTGGCCGTGATCGGCGGAGTTCTGATCGTGCCCGCCGACCGCCTCTATGCCTACGACACGGTGACGGGGAAGGAACTCTGGCGGTTGGACGGTGCCACGCGGACTCCCAGTCCGGTCAGTATTGGCGGTACTGAGTATGCCGCCTGCAGTGGCGACGACGAAAACCTGCGGTTGGTCGAACCCAAGACCGGTAAGGTGCTCTGGACGGAGAAGGTCGGTTTCATCATGACCAGACCGGCATTCGTCGTTGCCGGCGACCGCGCTTTCATCCCGGTCAGTAAAGCAAAGAACTCTGCCCCAGTCGTTTTGGCGGCATATGCTCTGGGTGAGACGGCAGCAAAACTCCTTTGGGAGTCCAAGGAAACCATGGGTGGCGCTGACGACAGCATCTTCGCATACCGTGACGGTGTTGTGTACGCCAACATCCCGCAGGCGACCCAGGGAGACGTCCGGATCATGGCGATGAAGGGCGATGATGGCACTGTTCTGAATGATTTCAAAACCGCCAAGACCATCAGTTTGTGGGGCCAGTTCCATCTCTGGGGCGACCGGCTGGTGCTGATCGGCGATCACTGCCACGAGTCCATCGGCCATGCCTGCTACTACCAGTCGCTCATGATCGGGCCGAAGGAGTGGAAGATCACGGGTCATCCGATTACGTTCCGGAACATCCGGCAGTATGCCGGGGTGTGTGCTTACGATTCGATCTGGATGCGCCCGGCATTCGCCGACGGTCTGGTGTTCACCCGTTCGATTAACAAACTCACCGGTCGGGGCGCGATTCTCTGCTGGGACGTGCGGGCAAGACCGTCAAGCACCTGGTTGAAGTTCGGCCTCGTGGAACCCATTCAGGGAGTATCCAAGGAGGCGAACCATGCCGGTGTGGAAGCGGAAGTGGAAGACGGCAAGATCGCCCGAGTCTTCACGATGTTGCCGTTTCGGGGCCAATCCACCGAGAACCTTGCGCCGCTTTTCGCCAGCGGCACGCCGCGGGAGATCACCGCTCCGATTGCAGGACGGTGGCAGGGCAACGTGAATATGGAACTGGAACGGGACACCGAGACCTGGCAGTTCGATCTGGATACCACCGGAGCGACGCCATCGGGGACCTACCAACGCATCATTCCCGCGCTCGCCCAACCCACCGCTGTGGAAGGCGTCGCCGACGCCAAGGAGGAGACGCTGGCCAACAACACAAAACGATGGGTCATCAATTTCAAACAGGCGGTCTGCCCCGAGTCTGACAGCCCAATCGCCAAGCGCCGTGATATGTACATCGTCGTGACCCGGTCGGCCACCGGGGAACAAGAGGCCTTTGCCCGGGCCAGATCGTTGAACACCACCACGCATGAGGTGCAGGTGGGTTCGTTTGAGGCCGGCGAGAAGACGTTGACCCTGAAAGGCGCCGTCCTGTTTCACTCGGACAAATACATGAACCCCAGCGATCAGCGGCCCGGTACCGTGGCGCTGGACGTGGACGTGACGCTGACCGGGGATGGCAAGAATTGGAAGGGGACCTACAAAGGGCAGTATGGCGCCGCGTGGACCGGTAGCGGCACGGTGAGCAAACAGCGGTAGTATTCCCCAGGCGACGTATCGCTTGGGGCGAATGCAATGAAGGAACAAGAACAGGAGATCTTTCGATGATGCGACTCATGATTGTGATTGCCATGGTGACGATGCTTGTCAACGTGAACGCACAAGGGCAGTCCTGGCCGGCGCCGGTGCCGGGTTGGAAGGCGCCCGAGGCTGGGGAACATCCGCGGTTGTTCTTCCGCAAGGCTGACCTGCCGGAGATCAAGAAGCGGGCGGCGACTCCCGAAGGCCAGGTGATTGTCAAACGCTTGGGCCTGTTGCTCGATGGCAAGGACGGCAAGACGTTGCCGACCATCCTGCCCAAGCCGGGCGCGGGCGCGCCCAACGCCAAACCGGGCGAAGCCCTGACGCTCTGGCACCCGGTCGGTTACGGGATGTTGTATCAGTTGACGGGCGATAAGCTTTACGCTGACCTGGGCAAGCAAGCCATGGAACATATCTTGACCGACACCGGCGATATTGATGGCCGGTACAGTTACGTGGCCAATAACAATAAGAACTACGGCGCGTTGCGTGCCGGACCGTCAATCGGCGGCATCGCGATGGGCTACGACCTCTGCTACGACGGCTGGGACGAGGCGTTCCGCCAGAAGGTGGTCGCGGCCATCCAAACGGGACCGAGCCAATTTCCGTTGGACGCTCTGGTTCAAGGCAAACGCCACGGGCCGGAGAGCAATCATTGGGGTTGCCAGATCGGCGGCGGGGCGCTGGCGCTGCTCGCGATCAGGAAGGACCCCGGCGTGGATAATGCCAAGGTCGAATTGCTGATGGAGGATAGCAAGAAGAACTTCATCAAGCAATTGACCGATGGGTTTGGCGACGGTGGGATGTTCTGGGAGGGCCAGGGCCCTGGCGGCATCGGCTCGGATACCGCGTTCATCCCCGCCATCCAGGCGTGGCGCGTGGCCGGCGGGCAGGATTTTGTGTCGCCCCGGCCCAACGCCGCGGCCATCCCGCTGCTGAAAGTCCACGAACTGCTCCGTATCAAAGGCGATGCGTGGTATCCGATTCCCAAGCCGAGCGGATACGGCTCCGGCCACTTCGGTGCCACGGGCGATTCCGACCGGCTCGGTCTGTCGCGCGCCGGTCAGTTCGCGCAGGGATTTGGCATCATCCCCGAGAAACTCAAACCCGCCACGCTCTGGGTGTATAACAACATCGTCGAGCCTGTTCCCGCCGACCGGACGTTTGACACCGTCAGCCCTTACCCGCACCGGGCCGTGCTGGCTTTGGTCAACTGGCCCATCGGCGTCAAGGAAGTTAACCCGTCGGAATCACTGCCGCGCGTCCACTGGGACAACAAGCTCGGGCTATATTCCTTCCGCAATCAATGGACCGGCACCGATGACGACATTGTCGTTGATGCGACCTGCCGGGCCCGCGATCCGCATGGACTGATGGTGTGGGGAAAGGGAGAACGGCGCGTGTTCGGGGCTTGTCCCAAAGGCGCGGCCACGCATTTCCAACCGGCCGAAGACGGCTCCGGCACGTTGACCGTCGGCACGATGGCGCTGGGGGTGGACTTCAGCAAGGCCAGCGGCGCGGATGGATTGATCGTGACGGTCGGATTCTCCATGACCGGCGCCAAGACGGTGGTGGCCGGCGGCCAGACGTTCAATATTTTGCTCCTCGGCGGCAAACCGGCCGAACCAACCGCGGCGGGCGACAAAGTCGTCATCGGCAAACAGGAGATCGCCTACGACGGCAAGAAGATTGTCTTCGCCCAGATGGCCGGGCTGTCCAAACTGCCCCGGTTGGGAATCTGGACGGAAGCGGCACAGCGATGAACAGGAGCACCGAATGAGCAGTGGCGAATCACGAAGACCTTTACCAAGAGGAAACACGATGAAATACAAGTGGACGAACATGAAGACGCAAATGTATCGGGTAGGCCTCGCAGTGGTAGCGGTTTTGAGTCTGGCCACAGTCGTTTCGGCCGAGGAACCGCCCAAGATCACGCACGACTGGCCGGGATATACCGGTCCTGACGGCACTTATGCCGATCAATCCAAGGTGCCCATCCTGGACGACCTCAGCCGGGCCAAGTTGCTTTGGATCAGCGAGCATGAGGACATGGGATATGGCAAGACCAGCAGCAAGCGTGGACACGCCTATGGCGGCAAGAGCCATCCGAGCGGCTCGGTCTGTCCGATCGTGGCCGGTGGACTGGTGATCGCCGGGTATTTCAATCCCCAGAACAACGTGGTGGCCGATGACGTCATCCTGGCGGTGGATGCCGCGACCGGCAAAACCAAGTGGAAACAGGTCTTTCCAGGCAAAGGGTACAACCTCACCGCCAGTAAACATGTTCAGTATGGTCCCACGCTGACGGCGGCCGACGGCAAGGTGTTCCACCTGGGTTCCGGAGGACGGATTTACTGCGTAGAACTTGCGACCGGCAAACCGCTCTGGGAAAGCGATCTAGGCGATTACCCTGAAACGTTCAAGACTGCGGCGGAAAAAATCCCGGTAACGGACAATATCACTGAAGGTGTCGGGAGTCTGGGCGGCAGACCGCTCTACTTACCGCTGATCGTGATCGACGGGGTGCTGATGGTTCCCTGCCAAACCGGTCTGTTTGCCTATGATACGGCCACGGGCAAAGAGTTGTGGAAACAGTCTGGCGAAAAAAAGACGCCCAGTCCGGCCAAAATCAACGACGTCACCTATGCCCTTTGCAGTGGGGGTGATGCCAACGTTCGCCTGGTTGAACCCAGGACCGGCAAGGTTCTCTGGACCGAGAACATCGGCGCCAGTCTGGCGACCTCGGACACGATCTCCTATATCGTCGCCGATGGCCGCCTCTTCATCCCCTATAACAAGGAAGTGAAGGGGCCGGAGTTTCTGTCCGTATTTACGTTGAGTGAGACCGGTGCCAAACTCCTCTGGCAATCCCAGGACAAGGGCGTCGGCGACTATTTTTCCTACCGCGACGGCGTGATCTATACCTGCACCCCAGAACCTTGGTCGTTGAAATCCTACCGGGCCGAGGACGGAACGCGGCTCAGCAACCCGGGCATTGCTCTTTGGGGCGCCCACTTTCAACTCTGGGGCGACCGCCTGATTGCGGTGGGCGATGATTGCCACGAATCCATCGGTCACTATTGCACGTATCAGTCGATCACTCCCGGCACGAGCAACTGGAAGTTTTCGGGTCAACCCCTGATGCCCCGAAGCATCCGGCAATACGTCGGCGTGGGCGGTTACCAGGAATGTTGGATGCGCCCCGCCTTTGCCGACGGGTTGATCTTTACCCGGTCCGTGAATAAAGAGAACGGCAAGGGCGCAATCCTCTGTTGGGATCTGCGGACCAGACCCAACAGCAAGATGGTGAAGTTCCAAATGTCCGGTCTTCTTCAAGGTCATCCCACGGCGCAGAATCTGGTGAACGTCGAGGCGGAAGTTGAAGCCGGCAACATCACGCACATTTTCACGATGTTGCAGATGCGCGCGCCCACCGCGAGTGGTTTCGAAACTGTGTACGTCAAGGGCATACCCAGGGTAATCACGCCACTGGTTTCAGGCCGGTGGAAGGGCGCCGTGGATGTGGAACTGCTTCGGGACGGTGAGACTTGGCAATTCGACTTGGACAATTCCGGAGCGACTCCATCGACCTACCAGCGCGTGATTTCCGCGCTCGCCAAACCCATTGATGTCGAAGGGATCGCCGATGCGGCAGAGATGGCGCCTGACCCCAAGGCCAAGAAACCGTTGCCTGAGAATGCCAAACAATGGATCATCAATCTGAAACAGGCGGCCTGTCCCGAGACGAACGGCCCCCTCGCCAAGCGCCGTGATATGTACATCGTCCTGACCCGCTTTGCCAACGGAGAACAAGAGGCCTTTGCCCGCGCCAGATCATTGAACATTTCCACCCATGAAGTGCAGGTGGGTTCGTTTGCGGCGGACGACAAGACGTTGACCCTGAAAGGCACCGTCCTGTTTCACTCGGACAAGTACGTGAACCCCAGCGATCAGCGCGGCGGCACCGTGGCGCTGGACGTGGACGTGACGCTGACCGGGGATGGCAAGAATTGGAAGGGGACCTACAAAGGGCAGTATGGCGCCGCGTGGACCGGTAGCGGCACGGTGAGCAAACAGCGGTAGTATTCCCCAGGCGACGTATCGCTTGGGGCGAATGCAATGAAGGAACAAGAACAGGAGATCTTTCGATGATGCGACTCATGATTGTGATTGCCATGGTGACGATGCTTGTCAACGTGAACGCACAAGGGCAGTCCTGGCCGGCGCCGGTGCCGGGTTGGAAGGCGCCCGAGGCTGGGGAACATCCGCGGTTGTTCTTCCGCAAGGCTGACCTGCCGGAGATCAAGAAGCGGGCGGCGACTCCCGAAGGCCAGGTGATTGTCAAACGCTTGGGCCTGTTGCTCGATGGCAAGGACGGCAAGACGTTGCCGACCATCCTGCCCAAGCCGGGCGCGGGCGCGCCCAACGCCAAACCGGGCGAAGCCCTGACGCTCTGGCACCCGGTCGGTTACGGGATGTTGTATCAGTTGACGGGCGATAAGCTTTACGCTGACCTGGGCAAGCAAGCCATGGAACATATCTTGACCGACACCGGCGATATTGATGGCCGGTACAGTTACGTGGCCAATAACAATAAGAACTACGGCGCGTTGCGTGCCGGACCGTCAATCGGCGGCATCGCGATGGGCTACGACCTCTGCTACGACGGCTGGGACGAGGCGTTCCGCCAGAAGGTGGTCGCGGCCATCCAAACGGGACCGAGCCAATTTCCGTTGGACGCTCTGGTTCAAGGCAAACGCCACGGGCCGGAGAGCAATCATTGGGGTTGCCAGATCGGCGGCGGGGCGCTGGCGCTGCTCGCGATCAGGAAGGACCCCGGCGTGGATAATGCCAAGGTCGAATTGCTGATGGAGGATAGCAAGAAGAACTTCATCAAGCAATTGACCGATGGGTTTGGCGACGGTGGGATGTTCTGGGAGGGCCAGGGCCCTGGCGGCATCGGCTCGGATACCGCGTTCATCCCCGCCATCCAGGCGTGGCGCGTGGCCGGCGGGCAGGATTTTGTGTCGCCCCGGCCCAACGCCGCGGCCATCCCGCTGCTGAAAGTCCACGAACTGCTCCGTATCAAAGGCGATGCGTGGTATCCGATTCCCAAGCCGAGCGGATACGGCTCCGGCCACTTCGGTGCCACGGGCGATTCCGACCGGCTCGGTCTGTCGCGCGCCGGTCAGTTCGCGCAGGGATTTGGCATCATCCCCGAGAAACTCAAACCCGCCACGCTCTGGGTGTATAACAACATCGTCGAGCCTGTTCCCGCCGACCGGACGTTTGACACCGTCAGCCCTTACCCGCACCGGGCCGTGCTGGCTTTGGTCAACTGGCCCATCGGCGTCAAGGAAGTTAACCCGTCGGAATCACTGCCGCGCGTCCACTGGGACAACAAGCTCGGGCTATATTCCTTCCGCAATCAATGGACCGGCACCGATGACGACATTGTCGTTGATGCGACCTGCCGGGCCCGCGATCCGCATGGACTGATGGTGTGGGGAAAGGGAGAACGGCGCGTGTTCGGGGCTTGTCCCAAAGGCGCGGCCACGCATTTCCAACCGGCCGAAGACGGCTCCGGCACGTTGACCGTCGGCACGATGGCGCTGGGGGTGGACTTCAGCAAGGCCAGCGGCGCGGATGGATTGATCGTGACGGTCGGATTCTCCATGACCGGCGCCAAGACGGTGGTGGCCGGCGGCCAGACGTTCAATATTTTGCTCCTCGGCGGCAAACCGGCCGAACCAACCGCGGCGGGCGACAAAGTCGTCATCGGCAAACAGGAGATCACCTACGACGGCAAGAAGATTGTCTTCGCCCAGATGGCCGGGCCGTCCAAACTGTCCCGGTTGGGAATCTGGACGGAAGCGGAACGGCGATGAGCAGGAGCACCGATTGAGCAGTAGCGAATCACGAAGACCTTTACCAAGAGGAAACAAGATGAAAAACAAGTGGACGAACATGAAGACGCAAACGTATCGGGTAGTCTTGGGAGTGGCGGCGGTATTGAGTCTGGCGACAGTCGTTGGGGCCGAGGACAGTGTCGGCAAGTCAGCCGGGCCCGATCCGCAGCGCGTCTATACCGAAGCGGAAGCGATTCAGATCGGCTGGCCGGCATTGGCTGGCCCGTTTAGTAACTTCTCGCCAGCAAAGACCGACATCCGTTTGGTTGATGACTTGGCCAGCGCCACCGTGGCGTGGACCACCGAGAACCTGGGCCTGGGCATCGGCAAGCAGAGCACGGACTTCGGCA
>JBAXGE010000067.1:0-11685 GCA_037139555.1 Phycisphaerae bacterium | reverse complement strand
CCGGCTTAACGCACATGCCGCAGGACGCTGTTGGTCAGATACCAGCGCAGCGTGCCGCGCTCGGCATCGTCGAGTTCAATGGCTGCCATGGCGCCGCGTTTGAAGAACATCTCCGGCCCGGTATCACCAAAGCAGATCGCCCGGGTCCATTCTGACATGGTTGGTTCGTGCCCCACCGCAATCACATTGCCGACTTTGGGCTTGCCACTCATTTCTCCGAGGTGATTCAGCAGCATCCGCCGATGGCCCGGCGGGCCCAAGGCAGGCAGGACCGCAATCGGGGCGGTGCCCAGTTCCTCGGCCAATATTTGCGCCGTCTGCCGGGCGCGTAATAGCGGGGATGTGAGAATATGGGTGATGTTGTCGTCGAGGACCTTCAACCCATGGGCGGCTTTACGCATTTTGCGCATGCCATCGTCGGTCAGGGCGCGATCCGCATCCGCCCCCGATGCCGAATAATCCGCGGCAATGCCATGCCGACACAAATAAAGAATCATGCGCCACTCCGATACGGGGACCAACCGCGCCCCCGTTTAATCAAAAATCCGTTCCGGCGGTAAATACCAGGGTCGCACATCCACATACCGCATCCCCGCCGCCCGGGCGGCCTGAAAGCCGGGATGGCCGTCCTCATACACCACGCAGGCCGGGGCGGATACGCCCAGTTCCGTGGCGGTGTGCAGGAAAATATCGGGGTTGGGCTTACCACGTACCGGGGCATCCGAACCGATCACCACCGGAAACAAATCTTCGATCCCCACCGCGCGGAGCAATTGCCGGACGATATAACTCGCCCCGCCGCTGGCGACGGCCAGTTTGCGTCGGCCCTGTTCGCGCCGGGCCACGGCCACCACCGGGGCAATCGCTTTACACTCCCCGGCATGGGCCAGAAAGATGTCTTCCTTGCGGTGCGCCAAAGCCTGATAATCCAGTCCGGACATGCCGTGCTGGCGGGTGACCTGCTCGATAATTTTGACGGTAGGTGTGCCAGCGAACATATAGAACGCCCGCTCATCCAGATGGATGCCCAGTTCCTGAAAAATGGTGGACCACGCCAGATAATGCGTGGGCATGGTATCCACGAGCGTACCGTCACAATCGAAAATCAATCCCGCCACATCGTCGGGCAGGGGCTGCTGGGGGTCATACTGATAACTCAAGGTCATACTCGCAAACAGGTTTCTCAGGATTAATCACGGTCCGTATTATCATTGGCCGCCACCGCATCGCCCATCTGGGAATCAAACAGCCGGCGGTATTCCGGGCAACGCTCCACGAGCTGGGAATGGGTACCCACCCCCGCCACCCGGCCGTTATCCAGACACACAATGACATCGGCAGTCACAATCGTGCTCAACCGGTGGGCGATGATAAAGGTGGTCCGGGTATGCAGCAGGCCTTCGAGCGCGGCGGAAATCTTCTGCTCGCTGTCGGCGTCAATCTGGCTCATGGCCTCGTCGAAAATCAGAATGGCCGGGTCACGCAGAATCGCCCGGGCAATGGCGATGCGCTGTTTCTGGCCACCGCTGAGGCGGATGCCGTGTTCGCCCACGCGGGTGTCATAGCCCTCGGGCAGGTCGTGGATGTAATCCTCGACGTACGCCAGCTTGGCCGCGCGCAGGAACTCCTCCTGAGAGGCGTGCTTCTTGGAGTACATGATGTTGTGGTAAATGGTATCGGCGAACAGCAGGGTATCCTGCGTGACGATGCCGATCTGACGGCGCAACGAGCGCACGCCCACCGTGCTGATGTCCTGACCATCAATAAAGATCTGTCCACTGGTCACGCTGTATAGGCGTGGCAGCAGGTTCAGCATTGTACTCTTGCCCGAACCGTTGCCCCCCACCAGCGCCACGGTCTGGCCGTGTTTGACGGTGAGGTTGATATTCTTGAGCACCAGTTCGTCATGGCCGGGATAGCGGAAACTCACATCCCGGAATTCAATGGTACCTTTATGCCGGCTCAGGCGCGGCAGGTTGTGTTCGCGATTGGGTTCGGGCGGAGTATCAATGATTTCAAACACGCGCGTGGCCGCGGCATTGGTCTGCTGCACTTTGCTGTTCACATCGGACAGTCGGCGCATGGGTTCCAACATGGCGCCGAAGCAGGCCAACAGCGTGAAGAACTCTTCCTTATCGGCCCAGCCATGCAAGACCAGATGTGCGGCAATAATCGCCGGCACACTGACCAGCACCACGGACAGGGTTTCAATCGTGGGCCGCGAGAGCGCCCAGTAATGCGAGAGTTTGCGGATTTCCTTGAGCAGGTCCGCATTAACCTTGGCGAAACGCCGGCGTTCATAGCCTTCGGCGTTGTAGGCCTTGACCACGCGAATCCCGATCAGAGTTTCGTTGATCACCCCCAGCATGCGCGACCAGTTCTCCAGCGCCCGGCGACTGCTGCGCCGCATCCAGCGCGAAAAGATTGCAATAATCCCGCCCATAATCGGCACGGTGACAATCACTAGCAGGCATAACTGCCAGTTAATGGTGAAAGCCAGAATCGCCGCCGCCAGGGCTTTGATGGGTTCCTGTACGGCTTTGCCCAAAACCAGCATCACGCCATCGGTCAGCGTGCTGGTGTCCTGCACCATGCGGCTGGTCAGATCCGAGGTGCCCTTCTGGGCAAAGTAACCTGTGGGCAATTCGAGAATCCGGTTGTACGCCTTGCGGCGAACATCCACCACCACCCAACTGGCCACGACCATGCCGAGGAATTGCTGGTAATAGCGGAAGATCGAACCGACGACACACAGAACCACAAAGAAGGCCACCATCCAGATCAGCCCTTGCGTGGGATCACCGGGCAGAAAATCCACGGCCCACGCCAAAGGGGCATTCAACCAACTGGCCTGGACCAGCGTCACATCCACCGTACGCTGGGGGGCGCCGGGACTTTCGAGCGTCAGTTGCACCTGGGCGCCCGGCGGCGCGCAAGCCAGCACATAAACCATGTACTGCCACTTGTTGCTCTCGGGGACATTACGCGGCGTGGTGATATCATTCAGCAAACGCACATTGGTGATGCGGCTGCCGACTTCCAAATCCCCCAATTCCGGGGCGACCTTGCCACTGCCCCGGGTGATAATCAAACCATCCATCGTCGCGGCCACACGCGTGGCAGTCGGCAGCGTCGTGGGACTGGTCGCGGGCGTGTTATTGCCCCGGACCGGACGTTCTTCCCGCCGGACCGAGGAATCCAAATCCATAATACTCACCCCGCCCAGACGATCCTGCGCGGCGCTGCGGTTGGCCCAGCCGTGAATGCCTTCGGTGGAAATGAAAATCTTCATCACCGGCAACAATACCGCCACGCCGCCGGCATAGGACAAACCCACCCCAAAAGCGCACAGTACCGATGCGATCACCACGAATTTATAGGGCCACAGCCCCTTGAGCACGCGTAACCAAGGACTTTTCATACAACCTCATCCAAACGAAAAATCCCTCCGCCCCAAAAAATCTGGGGCGGAGGGCAAAATTGAACCTGACAAATTTAACGCGCCACTTCGACGGCACGAACTTCGCGCAACACCGTGACCCGGATTTCGCCGGGGAAGGTCATCTCGTTGGAAATCCGCTTGGCCACATCCCGGGCAATCATCGTGGCCGAGGCATCGTCGCAACGCTCCGGGTCCACCACGACGCGGACTTCGCGGCCCGCCTGAATGGCAAAGGCCTGACGCACGCCGGGGAAACTGGTGGCAATGGCTTCGAGGTCCTGCAACCGTTTGACATAACGTTCCAGAGTCTCACGCCGCGCGCCCGGACGCGAACCGGAAATCGCATCCGCCGCCATCACAATCGGAGTGTACGGCGTGGTGCTGGGAATATCGCTGTGGTGACCGCCCACGGCATTGAGCACGAATTCCGGTTCCGCGAATTTGCGGAGGAATTCCATGCCGATCTGCGGGTGACCGCCTTCCTGTTCATGGTCCATCGCCTTGCCGATGTCATGCAGCAATCCGGCCCGCCGGGCCATCGTGCCATCCAAACCGAGTTCGTCGGCAATCATTTGACAGAGGAAAGCCACCTCGACCGAGTGTTGCAGCACATTCTGGCCGTAACTGGTCCGGAAACTCAAGCGGCCCAGCGTTTCGATGATGCGGGGGTTGAGCCCCTGCACATTCGCTTCCAGCACGGCCTTTTTTCCGGCCTGACGGATGTTGTTTTCCATTTCTTTCTGACAGGCCCCGAAGACCTCTTCGATCCGCGCGGGGTGGATACGGCCATCGGCGATGAGCCGTTCCATGGTCATCTTGGCCACGGTCCGACGGATGGGGTCGAAACAGTTCACCGTGATCACGCCGGGGGTGTCGTCAATGATGACATCCACACCGGTTACCTGCTCGAAGGCACGGATGTTGCGGCCTTCGCGGCCAATGATGCGGCCCTTCATGTCATCGCTGGGGATTTCCACGCATTTGGTGGTGCCTTCGCTGGTGACTTCGGCGGCATAACGCTGCATCGCCAGCAGCAGGATATTGGTGGACTTCTGCTTGGCTTCGTCCTTGGCCTGTTCTTCGATGCGTTGAATCATGGTGGCGGCCTCGTGGCGCGATTCCGCTTCGACCTTCTGGAGCAGCAACTGCCGGGCGGAATCCTGGCTCATGCCGGTAATTTTGAGCAGTTGATCTTTTTCCTGCATCAAAATCTGGTCGAGCTGGTTTTCCTTGACCACCAGATTCGCGGTGCGGTCTTTCAGACTGCGTTCCAAGGCCTCCAAGGTCTTTTCCTTGGTGGTCAGGGTATCAAGTTTGGCATCGAGCATATCTTCGCGCTTGGTCACGCGTTGTTCGGTGGCGCGCAATTCATTGCGCACGCGTTCCAATTCCTTTTCCTGATCTTCGCGATATTTGATTACTTCCTGTTGGGCTTCCACCAGCGCTTTGCGCTTGGCATCGGAGGCATCCACATGCGCCCGCTGCAAGAGTTCTTCCGCATTGGTCCGGGCGGCCTTAAGGGTGTTTTTCCCCAAAGAATTCAGCACCATAATCGCCAGCACAAACCCGAGCATGAAAACCAGAATCGAAATCACCGAAAGGGAGATGGGGTTATTCACCCACTCCAACGTCGTTTGGGCCAAAATACCTGTCATGTTGCATACCTCACCTAAAAGGGTTCCATCCGTTAGCTCCCAACCCGTTAAATACGGAATGGGAAACGCCACACCACGTGCGGCTCAGACTAACGGTTGGGATATGACCGGCCACTAAAGCCAGCCCACGGCAACATGGAGTAAAGGAGGGACAACCAAACGTAGCGAATCAGGAGCGTGATCTCAACGCAGCATCTCCCCGGCCCGCCCGTGGCGGACCCGGAATGCAAGGTCAAAATGCCAGTTACAATACACGATCCGAGTTTCACTTTTCTCAGTGCGGTAGCATATCCAAGCACCGCGCTGGTTCAGAAGCCAAAGATTCTATTTCCTCTACTCTATGACGCTCCGTCAGAAACGGACCGTGCAGCTACGGATGACACAGGGCTAACCCCTCGCGTAGCTACTTAAACCGTGGCATGATAGCAACTTACGTTACCGTCACACCCCGAAAATGCCGCCCGGGAATAACGTGGGCTAAAAATGGCCCGATTCCAAGGTAGCGCTATCTTCACAATCTACACTTCAATGGTAGGCAGGTCAAGGTTATATTTTATTCACTCGTGCGAAAATTCTGGGCGGACATAATTATCTACCTTCAATAATTATTCTATTATGCGAATGTTTGAACGAATAGGAATATAATATCCCCTCGTGCGTCTATGCTATATCTTAACCCTTGCGGAGGTATTTCGTTATGACGAAACGTCATCTTACTGTTGGTCTTGTCATGGTCGGTCTGACCGTATCGGCTTTAGCACTCTCCTCCGGGCTGGCCTATGCCCGGATTCGTATGCCTGCCACGGCCCCGGCAGAGCAACCCGCCCCACCCAAGGAAACTCGCAAGCTGCTCGCCGACCATCAAACCGTCGCCAAACTCACCGACCTGTCGTTCCGTAAGTGTCGGGGGCTGACCACCATGTGCCCGGACAATTGCGGCCACTCGGGCACTTTTGCGAATTTTGAAATTCTGACCTATCTGGTCTATGACAAAGCCGGCGAATACGGCGACTCCAAAGCCACCACATACATGTTCCAGGTTGAGGACAACCACAAGAAGTCCAAATTACCCAAAGACATGGCGGAGAAAGTTGCGGCCTTGAAAGCTGGCGACTATGTGCTCTTGAGTTGGCACCATGACTATGTCACCAGCCAAGAGGGCGGTTCCTTCCCCGACCGTCCGCTGACCAAGCTGGAAAAAATCACCCAGGAACAGGCGGAAAAGTTGGTTAAAGAGCATCCGGCCAAAGAATAAAACGGACTACGCAATCCCGGTGACTGCGTATATACTCACTGCTGGCTGACACCTCTAGCTTCAGGAGTATTTATATGTCCCCATCGCCCTTTCACGTTTTGCTTATTGGCGGTACCGGTCAGATTTCTTCTGGCATTGTCAAAGCCCTCAAGGACCACAATTACACCATTACCACCTTCAACCGGGGTCAGACCGATGACCGGCTGGGCGCGGACATCGAACGTCTGCATGGCGACCGCAATGCCCCCGGTGCGTTGGCCAAGCTGGCCGATACCCGCCGGTATGATGCGGTTATTGATATGATCTGCTTTAACCCCGAGCAGGCCACCGCCGCGATCAATGCTTTTACGGGTAAGACGGGGCACTTTGTGTTCTGCTCGACCGTCTGCACCTATGGCAATACGCAGACCATCATCCCCACGCTGGAAACCACCCCCCAGCGTCCGCACTCGGGATATGGCAAGAACAAACTCGCCTGCGAAGAACTGTTTCTCGCCGCGCACAGCGCGGGTAAATTCCCGGTGACGATCTTCCGCCCCAGCCACACCTTCGGCCCCTCGGGCAATATCATCAACAATCTGGGTTGGGAAACCACTTTTGTGGACCGTCTGCGCAAAGGCAAACCCATCATCGTCAGTGGTGATGGCCATGGTCTGTGGCAGAGCGCGTATGCTGACGATGTGGGTGTGGGCTTTGCCGCAGCACTGGGTCGTAAAGCCTGCTTTGGTCAGGCCTACAACATCGTGGGCGACCCGGTGGTGACCTGGGATGAATACACCCGCAACACCGCCGCGGCGATTGGCGCCCCGGTCCCACGAATCGTACACATCCCCACGGACTTCCTGCTCAAAATCGCACCAAAACGTTACGGTGCGCTGGACGAAATTTTCCAGTATCACGGCGTCTATTCCAACGCCAAGATTTTCCGCGACATTCCCGAATACCGGCCCTGCACCCCCTACGCCGAAGCGGTCCGCGCCACCGTGGCGTGGATGGACGCCCATGGCAAGGTGAAGGACTCGGATACGGATCGGTTTGAAGATGACCTCATGGCCGCGTGGGAGGCCTTTACCGCGCAGCTTGCGGGCCAGAATAAAGTTAAAGCGTGATACCCACGGCATATAACATGGTAACTTATAAAGGGTGCGTCCATGAAATCTCGCTTGGTAACGTTCACAGTCACCACCGCCCTGCTGCTGGTAGGCGGAAGTCTGTTGAGTCAGACCACGCAGCCTGCCTCCCCAGTATCGGCAACCACCCAACCCGCCAGCACACAACCCGCGTATCCACTCTGGGACAATAAAGAATCTGTGGCCAATTACGCCAAGCGCGCCGGGATCAAAAATATCACCAGCACACTCAAACTCAACGCCACAGTCTCCATGAAATTAACGCTGATACCACCGGGAAAATTCCTGATGGGCAGCCCGGAAGCGGAACAAGATCGCTGGCGGAAACTTCATAACGCCACGGACGATTTGATTTTTAGAGACGAAGGACCACGGCATGAAGTTACCATCAGCGAACCGTTTTATATGGGTATCTATCATGTCACCAGAGGCCAGTACGCAGCGTTCATGGCGGAATCCGCAGTTCAGACTAAAGGCGATATTTTAGGACCGGACAAGCAAATAAATAACTGGCAAAACAACGAATGCAAGCAGACTGATGAGCATCCAGTCGTTTTAGTCTCACCTGATAACGCCCGGGATTTTTGTGGCTGGCTTAGTAAGAAAACGAGCCGTAAGGTTGTACTCCCAACTGAAGCCCAGTGGGAATATGCCTGTCGGGCGGGAAGCACCACTGCGTTTCTGTGGGGCGATGACCCCGCCAAAGGTTCGGGCTGGTGTAATGGCTATGACCTGACGGCCAGAAAAAATGATTATTGCTACGCTTACCCCAAAGGGGGAACCCAACGCGTCAAAACTTATATGGGCCGAAATGCGCCGTGGTATTTTCCTTGGGATGATGGTTACTCGTTTACCTCACCGGTTGGGCAATTCAAATCCAATGCCTTTGGCCTCTTTGATATGCTGGGGAATGCCTATCAGCTGTGTGCAGATTACTATGGTGATTACGAGGCCAAACCGCAGACCGACCCCACGGGACCAACCCGAAGTGCATTCCGTGCCAATAGCGCCTATGTCGCACGGGGTGGTTCGTGGAACGAAAGCCCCGATGGCTGCCGTACGGCCAGACGTACATGTTATTTTCAAGCCAAGCTAGATATTGGTTTTCGGATCGTGGTTAATGGCGACTTCACAAGTAAACCCTGAACCATAGATCAAACTGGGGACGCTTGGCTTGTGATTCGTAGTCTCTATGGTTTACTCCGGCACGCCCAAGGCCGCGCGGATTTCGCGCACGATCAGATCCGAGGCCCCGGCAGGTGAATAGAGATTCTTCGTCACCCCCACCGCCAAACGGTGTTCGGGGTCGGCAAAGCCGATGGCGCCGCCGTAGCCGGGATGCCCAAACGTGCTGGCCCGGCTGCCCAGTGCGGGGCTGGGGCCAATGAAATAGCCCAAAGACATACTCGGGTCTTTATCGGTGATCGGGCTGGGGTATTGCCGTTGGGTGGCCGTGCGCACGCGCGACGACGGCAACAGTTCCACCCCATCCACGCCCCCCGGTAGCAGTGCCGCATAATGCCGTGCCAGCGCCCGGGCGCTGGCGATGCCATTGGATGCGGGCACACACGCCCGCCGGACCTGTGGTTGATTCATCCATTCGTGCAGCGGCAACATCGAAACCGAAACATCGCGCGGCTGGCCGTCATCGGTCAGATTGGGTTCCTTGCCGGGATTGAAAATTTCCTCCAGCCGTACCACCCGCGGCGCGACCGCATCGGGCAGACCGCAATACAAATCCGTAATCCCCAAAGGTCGGCAGATTTCCGCTTCCAGCAATTGCCCGAACGTGCGTCCGGTAGCCCGTCGGGCGACTTCGCCGAGAATCCAGCCAAACGTCACCGCGTGGTACACCTGACGCGTACCGGCTGGCCAAGCCGTTGGCATACCGGCCAATGCGGTACACATCGCCTCCCAGTCGCACAATACATCCAGCGACACCCCCGCAGGCAAGAGTGGCAGCCCACTGGTATGACTCAGCGCCTGCCCTACGGTAATGGCAGATTTCCCTTGGGCCGCAAACTCCGGCCACAGTCGGCTGATGGGCAGGTCATAGGCCAATTGCCCGCGCTGCACCAGAATATGAATCAGTGTGGCTACCATCCCCTTGGTCACCGAAAAAACCGGGAACAAAGTATCACCGTCCACCGGCCGGCCCGTAGTCGCATCCGCCACCCCCGCCCAGGCATCAAGCACCAATTTCCCATCCAGATACGCCGCTACCTGCAGCCCGCGCTCACGGCCTTCCTTAACCAAGGTGTTGAGCAACGAGGCGATCTTAGTTTGTGGGGTGGACATACACGCTCCGAAAAATAACCCGCGAGTCAGGCAACCAGTCTTGGTCTGGTAGCTTAAACGAATCAAGCCCTATCCGCACCCCATTGGGTACGGATAGGGCTTAGTTAAATCGCTATCGAAACGGTCTTAGTAGCGTTGCCGGCCGTAGCCGCCGCGATCGCCACCGCGGTCGCCGCCACGATCACGGCCTCCGCCGCCACCGTAGCCACCGCGACTGCCGCCACCGCCATATCCACCGCCCCCACCGCTGCGGGGACGTTCTTCGCGCGGCCGGGCTTCGTTCACGCTGAGTTTGCGGCCCAGACTGTCGTTGCCGTCCAGCGCCTGAATCGCGGCTTTGGCTTCCTCATCGGTGCCCATTTCCACAAAGCCAAACCCCTTGGAACGGTTGGTGGCCCGGTCAATGATCACCTGAGCCGAAACCACGGTGCCGTGTTGCTGGAACAGACCCTGCAAAGCCGAGTCATCCAGATCATAGGGAAGATTCCCCACATACAAACGATTGCCCATATACATCTCCTTCGAGCACGGGCGCATGAGCCCAAGAACAACTTTCAGGGCCCGGGAAAGGGGTCGTGCATTCCGACCCGGAAGGCGGACCGTGATCCCGAGACGCGACAGGCACTCGAACCGCATGATCCATCCGAAAGAGCAATATACCCCCGCTTTTTTGGCCTGCAAGAACTTTTTGGCGTTTTTTTTCGGCCCCAGCCTGCCTATTATTTGGCATACCCGTAAAAACAGATATAATTATCCTGTTTTCAGTCACGTTCTTTTTGACGGAGTTCACACATGCTCGGTCACGCACAAGGTCTTGGGATTGATTTCACCATGGAAGACTTCCACCACGGCCCCATGCTGGTGTTCTATGAAATCACCCGGGCGTGCGATCTGGCGTGCAAGCATTGCCGGGCCTCGGCCATTCCCAAGGCCCACCCCGACGAACTGACCACCGCACAAGCCAAACTGATGATTGACCAGATTGCCAGCTTTCCCAAAAAGCCGGTGCTGGTACTCACCGGCGGCGACCCGATGAAACGCGCCGACCTGTTCGAATTGATTACCTACGCCAAGGAAAAGGGCGTCAATCCCGCCCTGAGCCCCTCGGCCACACCGCTGGTTACCACCGAGTCCATTGCCCAGATGAAGCAAGCGGGCATCCGCCGGCTGTCGGTCAGTCTGGACGGGGCCGATGCCGCCACGCATGACGGCTATCGCGGCGAAGCGGGCACCTTTGACCGCACGCTGCGGATCATTCAGGATTGCCAGACCTACGGCATCCCGGTGCAGGTCAACACCACCATCACTACCAATAATTATCTCCAGATTGATGCCATCGCCGAACTGCTGGCCCAGCACAAGATCATGCTCTGGAGCGTGTTCTTCCTGATTCCCGTGGGCCGGGGCCAGAAACAATACTGCATTGACGCCGACCAGGCGGAAAAAGTCTTCTCCGACCTGTGGGACCAATCACGCAAACAGAAATACGGCATCAAGACCACCGAGGCCCACCACTATCGGCGCTATATGATCCAACGCTGGGCGGAATGTCCCGGATCCACCCAGGAAGGCCACAAAAACCAGACCGCCCCGCTGGGCGTCAATGACGGCCGGGGCGTGATGTTCGTCAGCCATATCGGCGAAATCTATCCCAGTGGTTTTATGCCCATCGAATGCGGCCGGTTCCCCCGCGATTCCGTGGTGGAAGTGTATCAGAATAACGACCTGTTCAAACGCCTGCGCAACAGCGACGAACTGGGCGGCAAGTGCGGCGTGTGTGAATACAAACGCATCTGCGGCGGCAGCCGCGCCCGCGCCTTCGCCACCAGCGGCGACCCGCTGGCCGCCGAACCCAGTTGCAGCTACGTCCCCTTCCGCTGGCGTGCGGATGTGGAAATGACGCTG
>JBAXGE010000066.1:0-11861 GCA_037139555.1 Phycisphaerae bacterium | reverse complement strand
GTGAAGATGAGCACCGGCGGGGGGGCGGAAGTGATGGCCAAAGATGTGGCGGTATCCGCTGATGGTAATAATCTGATGGCGGGCTTTGCGCTGCATGGTGTGGTGTCGGCGTTCAACAGCACCGGCCAGCGTCTGTGGACCAATCGCGCCGGGATCGTACGCAAGGATGATCCCTTTGCCTGGGATTCCTATAAACCCGCGGAGAGTTATCTCGGCGTCAGTCCCGATAACACCATCGTGGTCAGTACCGGCGGTCCGGCGGGTTTTATTGCCCACGATACCAATACCCAGAAAGAACTCTGGCGTATCACCGGCTATGTCAGTCCCGATCGCCCCGAGGGTGAACCCGCCCGCGAAGTGGTGTTCAGTCGCGACGGCAAATATGTGTTGATCAGCAAGCTGGAAAAATTGGACGTTAGCCCGACCGATGACAACAAAAATCCGGTCACCAATGTGCAGACCAAGAATAATATGCTGTTGGTTGAAGCCCGTACCGGCAAGGTGGTATGGACCGCGCCAGCGGATGTGAGTGATTGGGAATTGTTCAACACGGTTGGCCCCGAGGGCGCCTGGACGATTACCGCCGGACGCACGCCGACGTTTACGGTACGTGGTGCGCGCGGGCAGACGCTGCGCGTTTTCACCCCGTTGCAATTACCGGCAGAATTGAGCCAGGGCTGGTTATTGGCGCCCCAGTTCCTGGCCAGTCAGACCAATCCCAACCGGATTGTGGTTTATACGCCGCAGGCTAATTGCGCTTTCGTATACGATCTCAAGATCGGTTCCAATGCCGATACGACCGCTGCGGAAAAGGCCCAGCAGCAAGCCGATACGGCCGTGGCGCAGTTGGAAACCATCCTCAAAGATACCAAGCAATTGCGCGAGTTCACCAATGCTTCGGTGGATCAGATTCTGAGTGATTTGAAATTCTCGCCGCAGGCCGTGGCGGTGATCGCGCCGCGCATGAAGCAGGTGCCCGGAGAGTTCAGGGGCGGTCGGCCGCGTAATGCCAGTTACTTCACCGAACAGTTGAAGGATTTGCGTCTGGTACAGTTCAACCAGATCAAGCCCCTGCTGGAACGCGCCTGCCAATTGGAATTGGTGCGTCAACTTGATGTGCCCGACATGATCAACCATAGTGTGCTTTCTCCCGATGGTCAGACCTTGTATGTCAGCCTCTGGAATCACACCGTGGCGGCCTACGATGTGAAGAGTGGTCAGGCCCGTTGGACCACGCCGGTGGCTGGTGGCTGTCAGTTGTCACTGGTGGGTGCTGAGACGTTGTATGCCGGTGGCAGTCGCGGAGACCTGTATCGGCTCGATTCTGCCAGCGGAAAAATTGTTTGGCAAGTGAATTTGGTCGGTAATACTACTGTGGCACAAGGGCAATAACACTAGATTTATTGGTCTTTTTAGCTGAAAATTGAGCTTCGCATTGGTGGAAAAATGAAAATTTTGCCCGGTGAAAAAAGAAATACAATATTCCACTTTACACAGTACTGGACATGTGTATAATGATGTCATGTTTCGGACTTGGCTCCTGAGCCGAAGCAAGAATGCGAGGGTTTGCGGGAGCTTGACAAGTTTTATCCGCACAAAGCGTTGGCCTGGTTCCAGTGAACCTTTTCCCTCTGCCAGCGTATCAATAGATGTCTTGGGTTGTGGCCGTTGAGACACCACAAACGAGACGCACAGTCCTTCCTTCTCCCCCACGAAAGCCGGTGGCCGCCTCGCGCGGTCATCGGCTTTTTTTGCATTTAAGCATCGCCCTTTGCACTCTCCGGCATTTGCGGCTAACTTAATTATTGCAGCACGTATTACGCGTGCGAAGTCCACTTTTTGGCCCGTCCTGACATGGAGGTCAGTTATGCCATCCCTGCAAGCCCTGCCGTATCCTTTTGACTTTCGTGGTCGTCGCGCTGTGGTGATGGGGCTGGGAGCGTTTGGTGGGGGAATGGGCGCTGCCAAATGGCTGGCCCAACAGGGTGCCCGCGTGCTGGTGACCGATACGGCTCTGGCAGAAAAACTTGCCGGCCCCATGGCCAAATTGGCTGGCCTGCCGATTGAATATCGTCTGGGAGAACACCGCGAAGCCGATTTCACGCAGGCTGATTTGGTCGTGGTCAATCCCGCCGTGGCGTGGATGACTTCGCCCTTTGTGCAGGCCGCGATTGCCGCGGGTGTGCCGCTGACCACGGAAATTAATTTACTGATTCAACGCCTGACCTGCCCGGTGATCGGCATTACCGGCTCGGTGGGGAAGTCCACCACCACAGCACTGATTCACGCGGCGCTGACCGCCGGACTGGCGCACCAGCCGGGGCGCAAAGTCTGGCTGGGGGGAAACATTGGCCGGTCGTTGCTGGATGATCTACCGCAGATCGCTCCAGACCACATTGCCGTGCTGGAGTTGTCTAGCTTCATGCTGGAGATGATTGCCTGGCTGCGTTGGTCACCGCAGGTGGCGGTGGTGACGAACTTGGTGCCCAATCATTTGGACCGACACGGCACCATGGCAGACTATGCTGCCGCGAAGCAATTTATTCTGCGCTATCAGCGGACTGAGGATGTCGCGCTCTTAAATGGTGATGATGCCAAAGTGGCCACATGGGGCCACTTCACGCCCGCGCAAAAACAATTTTGGCGCGTGACCGGGGAAACGTTTCCCATGGAGATGCCCGGCCAACACAATCAGTCCAACGCGCGGGCAGCGTTGGCGGTACTGACTACAGTGCCGGGGGTGGATCGGGACGCTGCCGCGCTGGCGATCAGTACGTATCCCGGACTACCGCACCGCTTACAGCGTGTACATACGCAAATACTGAATGGGCGCAAGGTGGGCTTTTATAATGACTCCAAGGCGACCACCTGCGAATCGTCGCTGACCGCAGTAGCAGCCTTCGCGCCGCAGACGGCAATCTTTATTGTGGGTGGGTTTGACAAGAAGATTGACCTGTCCCCCTTCAGCCGGGCGCTGGCGCAGCATGCCGCGGCGGTGCTGACTATCGGCGCCACGGGACCAGAGTTGGCGGCCCAAATTCGCGCTGCCAACCCGAAGGCAGTCGTGCATGAGGCGGAGAATTTGCCTAACGCGTGTGCCCAACTGCCAACATTATTACAGCAACTACCGCAGGCTGTGGAGGTAGTTTTATCACCGGCGTGTGCGTCTTGGGGCCAATTCGCCAACTACGAAAAACGCGGCGAGTTATTCACCCAATTAGTCCAGGCAATAACCTGATTCCCGTCCGATAGGGTCAGTTTTCGTCTTACCCAATCGCGGTTATACTGTCGAAACTATGGCAAACGTGAAAATTAAAGCACCTGTTTACCTGCAAGCCCGCGTGGCCAAACTGCGCCAGGCTTTGGCTCCCCTGAAGCTCAGCGCCCTGCTGATTACGGCCGTGCCGGATGTGAGTTATATCACCGGCTTTGAGGGCGACGATGCGGTGGCGATTGTTACCGCCACGACGGTCTGGCTGGTCAGCGATACCCGTTTTAGCGAGCAAATCCAGCGGGAATGTCCTTGGGTACGGGCCGTGATGCGGAGCGGGGGCATGAGCGCCATGCTGGGGCAAATGATTGCCACGGCCGGCTGGCCGCGGGTGGGCGTGCAGGCCGAAGCCATGACGCTGAAGCAAAAGACGGATTTGGTTAAAAATCTGGGCAAGAAACCGGCCACCAAACTGGTGCCGGTGACCAATGTTATTGCCGAATTACGCCATATCAAAGACGATGTGGAACTCGCCATTACCCGCCAGGCGGTGGCGATTGCAGAACAGGGCTTTATCGCCCTTTTGCCCCAGATTGTGCCGGGGATGACCGAAAATGAATGTGCCAGCCTGCTGGCCCATGAGATGCGCAAGCGCGGGGCGGCGGGGACCAGTTTTGATACCATTATCGGGGCTCGGACCAATAGCAGCCTGCCGCATTATCGTCCCGGTCAGGTGGCGTTTCGCAGCCGCGAGGCCCTTCTGATTGATTGGGGCGCACGGTATAAGGGGTATTGTTCCGATCTCACCCGCATGGTGTTTATCGGCGGGGTGCCCCCGATCTACAAGAAAATCTATCCGGTGGTGTTGGAGGCTCAATTGGCCGCGATTGCGGCGATTGCCCCCGGCAAGACCGGTAAGGAAGTTGACGCCGCGGCCCGGGATCTGATCACCAAGGCGGGTTATGGCCCGCAGTTTGGGCATGGGACGGGGCATAGCGTGGGCCGGGAAATTCACGAAAGCGTGTCGCTCTCACGATTGGGGCAAATTACCCTAAAACCCGGTATGATCGTGACTGTTGAACCGGGGATTTATCTCCCCGGCATGGGCGGGGTACGCATCGAAGATGACGTACTGGTAACGGCCCATGGCTACGAAGTTCTTAGTACGCTGCCCAAGGATATGGCTGGGGCAGTTTTGCATTGATGGTTCCATACAAGGAAACTACGCATCATGGCCAAGAAACCAATTAAACCGACCCCCAGTAAGTCCGCACCCGCGGCCAAACCCACCCCCGCGACCAGCGGCCGTTTCACGGATACCGCCAAGGTCAAGGACCTGCTCAAACTGATGAACGAGTATGGTCTGTCGGAGTTGGAATTGACCGAAGGGGCGGGCAAGATTCTGCTGCGGCGCGGTAGCGTTGCGGGCGCCAGTCATGTAGTGCATGCCGCCCCGGTGGCGCATGTGGCTCATGCTCCGGTTGCGGCCCCAACTCCGGCGGCAGCGCCGGCTGCGGATGACACGGCGGGTCTGGTGGCGATCAAGTCGCCCATGGTAGGGACCTTCTACACGGCCGCGAACCCCGAATCGCCGGCATTTGCCAAGGTGGGCCAGCAGATTTCCGATGACTCGGTGGTCTGCATCATCGAAGCCATGAAGGTGTTCAACGAAATCAAAGCGGAAGCCAGCGGTACCGTGGTCAAGATTCTGGTCAACAACGGTCAGGTGGTCGAATACGGCCAACCGCTTTTCTTGATCAAACCCGCCTAAGCTAAGGAATACGCATGTTTTCACGCATACTTATCGCCAATCGCGGCGAAATCGCCCTGCGTATCATCCGCGCCTGCAAAGAGTTGGGCGTGGGCACCGTGGTGGTTTATTCGGAAGCGGACAAGGACGCCAACTATCTGCGCCTGGCCGATCAGGCCATCTGCATCGGGCCTGGCCCGGCGCTGGAAAGTTACCTGAACATCCCGCGCATCATTTCCGCGGCGGAGATTGCCGATGTCGAGGCGATTCACCCCGGTTTTGGCTTCCTGAGCGAAAACGCCCACTTTGCCGAGATTTGCCGGGATTGCAAGATTGAATTCATCGGGCCCAGTCCCGAGGCGATGCGCTCGCTGGGGTCCAAGCTGGCCAGCAAAGAATTGGCCAAGAAGTGCAATGTGCCGCTGACACCCGGTTCGGATGGACCGATCACCACCGAGGAAGAAGCCATCGCGGTAGCGCGTAAAATCGGCTATCCGGTAATTATCAAGGCTTCGGCGGGTGGCGGCGGACGCGGCATGCGCGTGGCCCATAACGACATCACGCTCAAGTCCAGCATCAAATCGGCCCAGAACGAAGCCGAAGCCGCCTTCAAGGACGGCACCATCTTCATCGAAAAATATCACGAGCAACCCCGGCACGTCGAAGTGCAGCTGCTTGGGGACAAGCACGGCAATGTGGTGCATCTGTACGAACGTGATTGCACCGTGCAGCGCCGGCACCAGAAATTGATCGAAGAATCACCCTGTCCGGTGATTGACGAAGCCACCCGCGAGGAACTGTGCACTTCGGCGGTACGGCTGGCCAAGGCCGCGGGGTATTACTCCGCCGGGACGTGTGAATTTATCCTCGACAAAGAGGGCAAGTTCTACTTCCTGGAAGTCAACACCCGCATTCAGGTCGAACACCCGGTCAGCGAACTGGTCACGGGGATTGATCTGGTGAAGTGGCAGTTGCGCGTGGCGGCGGGCGAGAAGCTGGATTTCACGCAGAAGCAGATCAAGCATCATGGCCACGCCATCGAATGCCGGATCAATGCCGAAGACCCGGATCGTAACTTTGCCCCGCAACCCGGCACGCTGGCGGAGTTTATCGCGCCCGGCGGGCCCGGCATCCGGCTGGAAACCCATGCCCATCAGGGGTATAAGATTCCGCCCAACTACGATTCGATGATCGGTAAGTTGATTGCCCATGGCCGCGACCGCGCGGAAGCCATCAGCATCATGCGCCGGGCTTTGGATGAGTTCCGCATCGGACCGATGAAGACCACGGTGAGTCTGCAAAAACGGATTATGGCGAACAAAGATTTCCAGCAGTCCCGCGTGGACACCGGCTGGATTGAACGGGTGTTTTTACCCGCAACCAAGTAAACCACACGCCGACCGGCGAAGTATTGGTGGTTACAGGGTGGATAGCTTCATGTCGTGCGCTGTTTTAGTTTTCCACATCCACCAACCGTTCCGGTTGGCCGCCGGGCGTTTTTTTGATCCCCCCGAGACCTGGTTTGACGCGGCGCTGGATGCCACGATCATGCAGCGTGTGGCCCAACGGGCCTATCTGCCCGCCCTGCAAACCATCAAAACCATGCTGCGGCAGCACCCGGAATTTCAGGTGGCGTTTTGTGTCAGTGGGGTGGCGCTGGAGCAGCTCGGGCTATATGCCCCCGAAGTGACCAGCCATCTGCGCGATCTGGCGCAGCATCCGCAGGTCGAGTTTCTGGCGACACCGTACTACAACAGCTTTGCCAGTCTGTATTCCTTTGCCGAGTTCCAGTATCAGGTCCAAAGGCATCAGCAGGTGCTGGCGGATTTGCTTAAATGCACGACCACGACGTTTATGAACAGCCAATTGCTGTACAGCGATCAGGTGGCGGCGGAGGTGGCGAAACTGGGCTTTCGCACGCTGGTGGGGGAAGCCCACCCGGGCGTACCTGAGTGGGGGCCGCGCTATGTGAATCTGGCGGCGGGCACGCCGGTGCGGTTGCTGCTGCGGCAGAAGGAAATTTCCGAGTATATGGGGTTTGGGTTCACGGATACGGATTGGCGGCAATGGCCGCGCACGCCGGAACGGCTGGCCGCGCGGATCAAAGAAGTGGGGCCGGTGTGTCCCATTGTGGTGGACCTGGGCGTGTATGGCGAACATCAGCGGGAAAACAGCGGGATTTTGGATTTTCTGCAAGGCTTCCCGATGGCGTTCAAGGCTGTTCAAGGTACGTTTTATACGCCGGCCCGCGCGGGGCAATATTTCCAGCCGCTGCGGGAAGTACACATGCTCCAGCCTGCGGTGATGACCGAGCCAGCCTATCTGGAAACCTTTTTGGGCAACGGGATGCAACGCAGCCTGGCGCAGGCGATTTATGAACTGGAATTGCCGGTCAAACATTGCGGCAGCGAGGAATTGCTGACCGCGTGGCGCAAATTAACCGCCAGCGATCATCTGTTCTATATGGCTGCGGGCAAAGAAGTCGACGCCGAAGCGCATCGTTATTTCAGCCCGTATCAATCGCCGTATGATGCGTATTTGAATCTGGCGCAAGTAACCGATGCGCTGCGCAATGCCATTGCGCATGTGTGAGGAAACGAACTAGGCCGTCTGCTCCACGTTGGTAATCCGTAGGTCGTCTTGTTGCGCGGTCTGGGCGGCTTTGGTGTGGGCATCGGCGATGCTGCGGGCTTGCAGATGGAACGTGGTGGCGTAGCCGGTGGTGCGGTCTTTGGCGTGGACGGTGAAGGTGTGGATCACCGGGCCGGTGGGGACCACGGGGCTGGCGTGCGGCGCAGGGTGAAGGACGGTCAGGGTTTGGTGCAAGGGTTTGTAATTGAGCAATTGCAGCAGGTTGCGTTCGCTTTTTTCCGAAGTGACCCAGTCCCAGTACACCAGTGCGGCCATGATACCGAGGCCAAAGAGTGCGCCGCCGACGTGGGCCTGATAAGCGATATTATTATCGGCTTGTAATAGGCCCCAAATATCAAAGATGAGATACAGGGCAATCACCCAGCGGGCGCTGATGCGCACGGTGCCGAATTGGAGGATGAACACATAGAAGAAGCACACATCGTTGAGGGGATAAAGAATTAGAAACATTCCGACGATCCCCATGATCGCCCCCGACGCACCCACTGCGGGTATGTCAGCACTGCCCAGATAGGTTAATTCGCTGCTGCCAAAGATTACCCACGACAATCCGGCGACGATGCCCGCGGCCATATAGAGCGTGAGATATTGCCAGTGCCCGACTTTGGCGTTGACAGCATTACCGAACACAAACAGGAACAGCATGTTGCCCAGCAGGTGGTCGAGTCCGCCATGGACAAAGACATGGGTAAAAAGCCCCAGCGGATTGAACCATTCGCCCCGATGCAACGCCAGCGGGACGGGCATATCCTCTCGGTAGTTCAAGATAATCATCAGACTGATCAGGCAGGTGGCCGCAATCAGGCCCCAGTTGGCCCACGGCCAGCGCCGCATGGGTACGTCCACATTGTAGGGAATGAACATGGTGCGATCCTTTGCCTGTCTAACTCGGTGCGGAATACGGATTCGCCACTGGCCACAAAAATAGCTTACCGCTGGGGGTGGGGGGATGCAAGAAAAATACCCGGCATTAGCGCGGAATCGTGGGCTAAAAATTGGTTCATCCGGAATTTTCGGGGCAGGGTCTTCGCCCCAAAGGGGCGGTATTTATAAAGCCCAGGGCAACGCACTGGGTGTTGGTGCGACCTGCCTTGGGTGCACCTTCAGAGCACGGCGCGGGCCGGGACGCGGCTACCTAGGGCGTTGCCCTAGGCTATATAAATATTGCCCCGTTGGGGCAGAATATCCAATGCCCCCGGATATATCGAATGAACCACAAAATAACCATTCCGTTCCGCAGACATTATTTGGTGCGGTCGAGTTTATACCGGGCCAGAAATTTGCGGCGGGTGTGGATGATCGGCTGGGCGATGGCGCGGTGGAGTTTGATATACCAGCTTTGGCGCGTGCCGCGGAGCATTTCTTCCGGGGTGCACAGGTTGGGGGCCAGCCGCGTTTTGTGTTTGTAGAAGTGGTACCAGTCTTCCGTCTGCAACCGCTTGAGCAGCCACCGGGCCAGAAAGTTCTGCCGGGGGCCTTTGGCGTTGTGCCAGGAAATCTGGAAATCAATCAGGTATGGCCGGCCATCCTCGCCCATCAGGATATTTTCGCGTTTATTGGAGTCCACATAGGCCACATAGCGACTGTGCAGGTCGGCGAAAAGTTGGTACAGGTCCGCAAAAAACTCCGGCCCCAGTTTCATATCCCCTTCCAGCGGCCGGCCGGGGATGAATTCATGCACGAAGCCGTGCGTGCCATACATGCCCAGATAGCCGGGGATGCCGCGGATATCCTGCAGGGCTTCGTTGAGTTTGGCTTCATGCCGGGCAAAGCGTCGGCAGGCCCAGTGTAGAGGCAGGCCATAATAGCTGGTGGTGCGGTGAATTTTCAGCACGACGAGATGTTCCGGGCGGTCGCTTTGGGCATAGAGGCCCGTAGCGGCGAAAAAGTCGTGCTTGAAGGGGTGAACCATGACGTAATCCACCCCATTTTGGGTGAATCTGGCCGGCAGCCCGGCTTTGCCGAGGGCAAAGAAGCTGGCGGGTGGTTCTTTTTGGCCGGGCGTCGTCATGGTTATGATGATTACCGCTGGGCGATGGGCTTGCAAGCCAGAAAAAATAAATATCGCTTATAGGGAACTTTTTTTATACAATGGCGTCTAATACATCGTGTTGTTGTCTCATTTTACCACCCGCCGTGAGGGCGGGGTGCTGTTCATACAGGGAGTTTACGCATGCGTGGCCGGAAAAGTATCGGTTTATTGGTGCTAAGTGTGGTTCTGGCGGGTTGTCAAAGTACGCCGACGGCGACGAGTACCACCCTGCCTGCGGGGCAGAGCGGTAATGTGGCCAGACCGGTGGCGGCTACTGCGCCGGATTTGGGGGCCTTGCCGGGGTTATTGGCCAATCTGGATTCCGAAGATTACACCACCCGGTCCAATGCCGACAAGGCGCTGCAACAATGGATGGCTGCGCAGGTTCGCGACAGCATTCGGATGCAGCAGATGCTGGATCGGACCACGAGTCAATACCGGGCCTTGCGGGCCACCCGCAATACCGAAGCGGGCAACCGCGTCGCGGCGCTGCTGGAGTTCCAGCAGGGCTTGCTGAATTATGTCCTGGCGGCCAACGATGCGCCGGAAGCAATCCGGGAAAAATTGTTGACCTACGGGTTGTCGGATACCGGGTCGCTGCTGTGTGGCCGGACGTTTCATCGAGATCCCCAGGTGCGGGCCACGGCGGCGCAGGAACTGGGCGAAATGACCGGATGGGAAGTGGAATGGCTTTTGGGGCGGTTGCTACAAGACAATGAACGTGAAGTGGTGCTGGCCACCATTGAGGCTTGTTGGAATCGTAAACCCACCAAAGATTTGGTGGAGACCCTCTGGGACAAGGGTGTGGAGGCCCGGATCGAAATGCAGATGGGGAATTATGATTCCAATCGCTCCGTAATGTTCCGGGGTGTGCGGATCAGTCTCAATGACAACGGCTATCGCCGGCAGCAACGCGCGGCGGATGCCGAACAGGCGCTGGCGCTGCTGATATCCTGGGATAACCCGCTGGTGAAAGAGCGACTGGAACTGATGCTGAAAACTTTGGCGGATATGGCGCCGGAACAACGGCAAAACCGGGTGCGCTATCTCATCACCACGAATTATGGCGGGGATTTGGCCAAATCGTTCCTGCGGCTGACCGAAGCCTACAAGCCCAAAGGGATGATCGAACTGATTATCAGCGAGTTGGCCAATATTAACAGCAACGACGGCAGCACCAGCGAAAACAACGGCACCAAGTTCTATTATGGCAGCCGGGTGGACCTGGTGGCGGCGTATGCCGATGCCACGGATCAGGACCCGGAAATCTGGGGCTTGGTCAAGATGGCCAACTGGAACGGCCGGTACGTTCTGCCGATTACTGGCGAGGTTAAAGATATTTATCAGGAAGGCATGAAGCAATCGGATGAATTGGCCAAGAAGGTGCTGAAACAATATAAGGAAAAGAACCCCAAATCGGCGGCCACCCAGAAGACTACGGAGCGGACTACCCCGCGTGTCCGACGGGGTGGGTTACAACAGAATGCCCTACCTAACGACCCGGTTCCGATCCAGGGCGGAGCCATCGTAGACGACGTAATATTGGATAAGTGACGAGTGCGTCCTGAATCATGTGGCCCCGGGGCTGTGACCCCATGAACTGGGTGGAACTCAAGCCTATCTGTCCGCCAGACCTTTTTTCCCGGACCTTTTGCGGTTATAGTGCGGGCATAACTTTAGTTGCGAGGCCCGGATATGACCCAGTCTGCCGTACTTGAACAACCCGCTGCGGGCGCTGCCCGTGCTGAAATTGTGCGTACCGATAAGGTCGTCAAAGAGTACCGCATGGGCGAGGAATGCCTACGTGTGCTCAAGGGCATTGATCTGGTCATCTACAAGGGTGAATACATTTCCATCATGGGTCCGTCGGGTTCGGGCAAGTCCACCCTGTTCAATGCCATCGGCGGTCTGGATCAGCCCACCAGTGGCAAGGTATATATTGACGGCGTGGATATTTCCCGGCTGGATCCGAAGGAAATGGCGTGGATTCGCTGCCGTAAGATTGGATACATCTTTCAGACCTTCAATCTGGTGCCGGTCATGACGGCACTGGAGAACGTCATGATCCCGATGATCTTTGGCGGCTTTAGCCGTGAAGAGGCCGTGACCAAGGCAACGGAAATTCTCAACCGCGTGGACCTGGGCCATCGCCTGCACAACAAGCCCGGCCAACTCTCCGGCGGTCAGCAACAACGCGTGGCTATCGCGCGGGCCTT
>JBAXGE010000065.1:0-12140 GCA_037139555.1 Phycisphaerae bacterium | reverse complement strand
TGGGCAAGATCATCGGCGTCTATCTCGGCCGCCCCATCGAAGGCTGCTCCTTTGAACGCCTCGTCAAAGAGTTCGGCGAGGCCATCTACGGCGCCCAGATCGTCGCCGCCGGTTTGGCCGCACGGGTCCAAGGTATGCGGCGATATTACGCCGTGCGCTTCGCCCCTAATAACCGTATCCAACTGGTCAAAGCGCTTAACGACACCGTGGTACTGGCGGAAAAACCCCTGAATTGGGAAGTGACCAAGACCTATAAACTGGCCTTGGAAATAAACGGCCCGCGCCTGCGGGGCTGGGTGGATGATGTGCTGGTATTCGATCTTACCGACACGAAAGACACCCTAACCGACGGCACCATCGGCCTGATCGTCGAAGAGGGCCGCTGCGCCTACGGCCCGGTAACGGTGGGACCGGTGGGATAAGCCGGAGCATGTTTACAGGAAGCACGCCGGGCTGACGTGAAAGTGTTCTGCCAGCTTGGTGATGATCGCTTTACTGAGTTGCCGTTGCCGACGCAGGAGCTTGGAGCCTAATTCCCGCTGGCCCAGCAAACGCCCCAGGTCCGAGGCATTCATCTGGTGTTGTTCCATGAGGAAGACCAGATTGCCGACGGGGTCATGCCGCCGCCGGGGTTGCGGGCTGCGGGTACGTTCGTACTCGTTGAGCAGCGTGGTCAAGACCGCGAAATAGTCAGCCTGATCGGGCGTAAGTTCATGCCCGGCCATGGCATCGGTAAACTCGGTAGCGTTATCGGCATCCACCTGATCATGCAGCGGGCGCAAGGGATACATCCGCACCAATCCGGCGTAGTCCTTGGGCAATTGGGTATAGGCCATGGGGGTCATTGTCTGTTTCATAACCGCTCCTTCCATGCGTCTTTGTCATATTCGGCATGGGTCATAAACAACATCGTGTAGACGATCCGGCTGTTGTAGTGGATCGCAGTGATCAAGCGGAAATCATTACCGCCGATGTTGAACACCGTCACCGTCCTACCGCTGGGCACCGTCACCGCATCGGCGGAGGGAAACACCCGGCGTAATTGCTGGATACTGGTCCAATCATTATGTTCGACCAAATCCAACCATCGGGCCAACCCCGTAGCCGCTTTGGGATACATATCCTGAAAGTCGCGGATCCGGGATGGCTTGATCACTCTCATGGGTACATTATGTACCCATGGGGAGAAAAGTCAAGAATAAAATGTGGTTCGGGAACTGCGGCAGCAACAAAAAAAGTGCCGTCGCCTGACCAGACGACGGCACTTGGGAAGATGGTTTGGAAATGAACTTATTCGCCCAGCAAACTGCTGATGGCTTCCTGACGCGAGCAGTTGAACTGGTGCTGATACTCTTCCAACATGCGGTCGGTGATCCAGTTGCGGCAGCGGGCCTGTTCGAAGCGTTCTTCGAGGCGCTGGGCCACGGCGATGCTGGCGGGGTCCACCATGTTCAGGGGACGCGACAGGTCGGGTTGGAGATGCTGGGCAGCGTTGCGGTCGAGGGTCATAACGATAGCTCCATAAATTTGGCGTACCTTATAGAACTATTTTAGTACGCTTTATCCCTTTAGTTTAGTCCCCGTCAGGATTGGGCTCAAGTGAAAAATGACCGAATTTTGAGTCAGGAAGCGGAGAATGATATTTTTACGCTTTCATGTATATTCTAATTGTGGCCGGCTGGGTTAGGGCTGGATTTTGTCTGGAAACAGGTGCAAATTCTCTTGCATGGGACGGCAAGTTATGGTAACTTCTGGAAAGATTTGCCAAATCTTGGCATATTGACTGGAATCATTACCACAGGAAGCGACGTATGCAATCGTCTACACTGGATCGGAAACTGGTCGAACAACTCGTCCGCCAAGTGCTGCGTCAGCAGTACGAAGGACGCATCTTTCGGGCGTCGGGACAGAGCGGTGGGCCCAATCCGCTGGTAGTCAATGTCTCGGCCCGCCACATGCATATCACCCAGGAAGATTTGGAAGTGCTGTTCGGCAAGGGCAGCAAACTGACCAAGCTCAAGGACCTGTATCAGGAAGGCGAGTTTGCCAGCGAGCAACTGGTCACGCTGATCGGGCCGCGCAATCGCGTGATTCCGAATGTGCGTATTCTGGGCCCCTGCCGCAAGATGACGCAGATCGAATTGAGCTATACCGATGGCATCTTCATGGGCCTTGATCTGCCCCTGCGGATCAGCGGTGACATCGAAGGCACGCCGGGGATCGTGGTAATCGGCCCGGCGGGCGCGCTGACGCTGACCAAGGGTGTGATCCGGGCGGCCCGGCACGTGCACATGAACGATGCGGACATGAGTTATTACGGGGTCAAGGACGGCGACGCGATGAAGTTGCGGATTGCCGGTCCCTGCGGGGCCACGCTGGAAAACATGCGGGTCCGTTATCACCCGAAGGTGAAGCTGGAAATACATATTGACACCGATGAGGGCAATGCCTGTCATCTGGATTCGTCCACGCATATGGAATTGTTGAAGTAATTACGCCGCAGCGGGCGGCGCGTGACCGTCCGGTGGAGTAAAGGTTAGTAGGATTTCTCTTTTATAGGAGCGCGCAGATGGCAACACAAGCCCTGGGAATGGTAGAAGCCCGCGGCCTGAGCACGCTGATCGAATGCAGCGACGCAATGCTCAAGGCGGCCAACGTGACCATGGTTGGCTGGGACAAGATTGGTTCGGGCATCGTTACCACGTTCGTGGTGGGCGATGTCGGAGCGGTAAAGGCCGCCGTGGATGCGGGCGCTGAAGCCGCCGCCAAGGTCGGCGAAGTGCTGGCGACGCATGTGATCGCCCGGCCGCACGAGGACCTGTTCCAGATGCTGCCCAAGCCCAAAGTTCCGGCGGTCAAAAAGTAATTAGCCCCCCACTCTTTTAGGAGCATGACAATGTCTCAAGCATTGGGAATGATCGAAACCAAAGGCATGGTCGGCATTATCGAAGCCACCGATGCCATGTTGAAAGCGGCCAACGTCTCGTTGGTCAAGACCGTCCAAATTGGCGGCGCTTATGTCACCACCATCGTGCGTGGCGATGTCGGCAGCGTCAAAGCGGCCGTGGATGCAGGTGCGGCTGCGGCGCAGCGCAGTGGCGAGCTGATCGCGGCCCACGTGATCGCGCGGCCCCATGATGGTCTGATGGACAACTTCTAAGACCCGGAGCCCACGCGGAAGCACGCATGCTGATACTCGTCGCCAATCTCGGTTCCACCAGCTTTAAGTACAAGCTCTATGACTTGGATGCCAAGTCGGAGCGGGTGCTGGCGCAGGGGGATGCCGACCGCATCGGACAAGCGGTCAGTGCCTGGTCGGTGACCCCGACGGGACAAACCCGCAAGGCCGGTACGGCGGCGCTGGCCGATCATGGCGCGGCCATCAGTCTGCACCTGAACGAACTGGTCGCACTGGGGGTTATCCCCTCCATCCAAGCCGTCCAAGCCATTGGCTTCAAGGCGGTACACGGTGGGCCGATCAGTGGCGCGGTGCGGGTGGATGACCATGTGATCAGTGTGATGGAACAGTTTGCCGATGTGGCGCCGGCGCACAATCCCCCCTATGTGGCGGCGATGCGTGCGTTTGCCCAACGTCTGCCGGCGGTTCCGCAAGTGGCCGCGTTTGAAACCGCATTCCATCAGGATATCCCCCCGGCCCGGCAAACCTATGCCATTCCCCATGAATGGACGGAAAAGCTGGGCATCCGGCGCTATGGCTTCCATGGTGCCAGTCATCGTTACATCGCCACCCGCATGGCCCAGATCGCCCCCACCGCCGGCAAGATTATCAATTGCCATCTCGGTGGGTCCAGCAGCATCTGTGCGATCAAGGATGGCAAGTCGGTGGCGAACAGCTTCGGCATGACGGCCCAAAGCGGGCTGCCACACGCGGCACGGGTGGGCGATTTTGATACCTTTGCCCTGCTCAAACTGCTCAAGAGCGGTTTGGATGTGGACACGGTGTTCAAGCGGTTGGGCAAAGAAGGCGGTTTGCTGGGGATCAGCGGCGTATCGCAGGATATGCGTGATCTGGAAGCGGCCGCAGCGCAGGGCAATGCCCGGGCGCAACTGGCGATTGATGTTCTGGTCGAGGCGGTACGGCACTATATCGGAGCCTACCTGGTAGCGCTCAATGGGGCCGATGCCATCACCTTTACCGGCGGCATCGGTCAACACGCCCAGCGCGTACGGGCGGCCATCCTGAGTAATTTGGAGTTTGCGGGTATCCGTATGGATGCTGGTAAGAATCAAACGGCGAAGGGTGAATGCCGGATCGATGCGGCGGACAGCCGGGTGCAAATCTGGGTGTTGCCGACGGATGAAGAGTTAATTGTGGCCCGGCAGACGTTTGGAGTCCTGGCAGCCAGCTAAGGATCGTCTGACGGCCGTGAAACGATAGTAGAATTTCTTTGCAGATAGGAGTTTGAGTCATGGCACAGCAAGCATTAGGTATGATCGAAACCAAGGGTCTGATCGCCGCCGTGGAAGCCTGCGATGCAGCGCTGAAGTCGGCCAACGTGCAGTACGTGGGACAACACCGCGTAGGCAACGGTCTGGTGGCGGTTCTGCTCACCGGCGATGTCTCGGCCGTCAAGGCTGCGGTGGATGCCGGTGTGGCCGCGGGCAGCAAGCTCGGTCAGATCGCTTCCAGCAGCGTGATTGCCCGTCCGCATGAAGAGACCAACAAGGTCTAAGCTTTCCCCAAGCGGGAACGCAGCGGATGTGCAGGTAGCAGTAGTTAGGTCTTGCGGGCTGCGCAGGCTGGCGCGGGGTGGTATCCACACCGGGCCGGGAAGATGCGGGCTCATTGATACAGGAGTAGCAGGTCCATGGACCAATCCACCTTGATTGCCGGTGTTGTGGAAGAAGTACTCAAGCAACTCGCCCGTTCGGGCGCGGGCAGCAGCGCCAGTGTGGTCGCACCGGTGGGTGCGGGCGCGCATGGCGTGTTCAGCGACGCCAACAGCGCGGTAGCCGCGGCCAAAGCCGCCTATCAGCAGTTGGCCAGCAAGGGTATGGATGTCCGCACGGGCATCTGCAACCTGATCAAGCAGATCGCCTCCGACAACGCCCAGAGCTGGGCGGAAATCGAGCTGGCCGAGACCAAGGTGGGCCGGCTGGATCACAAGATCGGCAAGCTGCACCTGCTGTCGAACGTGCCGGGCACCGAGTTCCTCAAGACGCAGGCCCACAGCGGCGATGACGGCATCGGGCTGGATGAGCCGGCGGCGTGGGGCGTGATCGGCGTGGTTACGCCGGTGACGCATTCGATCCCGACGCTGTCGGCCAATGCCATCAGCATGATCGCGGCGGGTAATTCGCTCGTGATCAACGCCCATCCCAGCGGGTACAAGTGTGCGATGCTGGCCGTGCAGACCTACAACAAGGCGATTGCGGCCAAGTATGGCATTGATAACCTGATCACGATGGTCAATCCGCCGACGCTGGAAAGCGCCAACGCGATTTTCACGCATCGAGATGTGGCGATGCTGTGCATCACCGGCGGGCCCGCCGTGGCCAAGGCCGCGATGGCCCAGCCCAAGCGTGCGGTGGTGGGTGGTCCGGGCAATCCGCCCGTGGTGGTGGACGAGACGGCGGACCTGGATAATGCCGCGCGTTCGATCATTGCCGGGGCCAGTTTTGACAACAACCTGCTGTGCATCGGCGAAAAGGAAGTCTTTGTCGTCAGCAGCGTGTTTGACCGCATGATGGACGCGATGAGCCGGGCCGGGGCGGTACGTCTGAATGCCAGCCAAATTGAAGCCCTGACGCAGAAGGCGTTTGCCAACAAAGACAATCACTGGGCCCTGAACAAGGACCTGGTGGGTAAAGATACGCGGGTACTGGCCGAAGCGGCGGGCATGAGCCTACCCAACGGGGTGGACCTGCTATACGGGGAGACGGATGCGAAGAATCCGTTTGTCACCCAGGAACAGATGATGCCGTTCGTGCCGTTTGTACGCGTGACGGATGTGGATCAGGCGATTGCCTTGGCGCTGCAGAATGAACATGGCTATGGTCATACGGCGTGTATCCACTCCAACAACCTCGCGACCATCACGCGCATGGGCAAATTGATGAATACCACCCTGTTCGCGGTCAATGGTCCCAGCACGGCGACGCTGGGGATTGGCGGCGAAGGGTATGCCAGCTTTACGGTGGCCACGCCCACGGGCGAAGGCGTCACCACGGCGCTGACGTTCACCCGCTTCCGGCGGATGACGGTCAGCGGTGCGTTGCGGGTTATCTAAGATTAGACTCGGGAGTTTTGCAGCGTGACCGTCATTGATCCCAATCTCGTGGCCCAGATCACCGCGCAGGTGATGCAGGCGCTGCGTGCGCGGACAGGGACGGCGGGTACGGTGCCCGCGGAAATCCGTCCGCCGGTGGGATTGTGCGTCGCGGGCGACAAGCCCAAGCCAACGGCAGCGGTGGTGACCACGCCGGTTAGTATCCCCCCTGCGGTGACGGCCCCCGAGACTGCCAGTGGGCCCAAGCCGGTGGCCACGTTGCTGGGTAACTTTATTACTGCGGAACAAATTGCCCGGGTCAAAACGCCCGGGCCTATCGCGCTGGCTCCGGGAGCAAAGCTGACCCCCTTGGCCAAAGATTACATCCGCGATAGAGGGATTGAAATTATCGCATTGGAAGCGGGCGGGAAATTACCTGCTCCGGCCAGTGCGACCAACGCTGGCAAACCCGCGAAGGCCCGCGCCGCCCAGCCGGTGATCTGGTGGTGCGATGCCTCCAGTCCCGAAGTGGCCGCGATGGCCCGGAATTTCCCCCGGCGGATGCAACCCGCACAGGCAGGCATCAGCCGCGATGCCCTGGTACGAGTGCTGCGCGATCTGGCCCGGCAGGTTAAGTCCGGCCAAAGCGACGGCGGGATTTTGTTTGTGTCCAATGCCGCCAAAGCCACCGTGTATGCCGCCGCAACCGGCGTGCTGCGGCCCGTGGTGGCGACGTGTGCCCGTGCGGTCAGCGAAGCGGGCTTGCTGGGCGCCAATCTGCTGGTGGTGGAATTTACCCAGCATGCGGCCCCCGCCATGCAGAGTATGCTGGAACAATTTATCGCCCAACTCGGGCAACCGTGTCCCAACGTCACCAAAGAACTGCTAATGCTGCAGGAACGTTAAGTTTTACGAGGTGTGATCATGAGTCAAAACATGGCCAATATTCATCAAGTCAAGTTGGAAATGTGCGATATCGGCAAGCGCATCTGGATGAAGGGCTACTGTGCGGGCAACGAAGGCAACCACTCGGTACGGATCTCCGACGACCGCGTCCTGTGCACCCCCACCGGGCTGTCCAAAGGGTTCCTGACCCCGGACATGCTCACCATGGTGGACATGGATGGCAACCAGGTGGACAAGGCCAACAAGTTCAAACGCACCAGCGAGGTACTGCTACATCTGGCCATATACAAGAAACGGCCCGATGTGCGGGCGGTAGTGCACAGCCATCCGCCCCATGCCACTGCGTTTGCCGTGGCCAACATTCCGATCCCGGAAGGCATTCACCCCGAAGCCGAAGTGTTTCTGGGCAAAGTTTTGACCGCACCATACGTCACCCCCGGCTATCTGGAATTGGGTCAGGGAGTGTGCAAGCTCATTGACTCCGAATCCAACACCATCATGTTGGCCAATCACGGTTCGGTGACCTTTGCCCCGCAACTGATTGACGCCTATTACAAGCTGGAAATTCTGGATGCTTATTGCCGGATTCTGCTGTTGTGCGCCCAACTGGGCAAGGTGCGCCCGCTGTCGCAGGATCAGATGGTCAAACTGCTGGAAGTGAAGCAGAAATTCGGCTTCAAGGATTCGCGTCTGGCCTGTGCGCCCTCGGGCTGCATTGGGCAGGAAAACGATGAATTTCTGGCCATGTTCGATGATGGGCAGTTGATGAGCAAGTCGCAGACGCAGTCTGCCGTGACGCCCAGCGCGGACAGTATTGATGAAGCCACGTTCGAACAACTGGTCCAGTCCATCACCAACCAGATCATGGCGGTGGCCAAGTAAATTAACACGAGGCACGAACCGTGCTGATCGTAGATCGCCAAAAACGTCTGCTGGATTTGATACGGGAGCAGGGCAGCGCCCAGCTCGAAGCACTGGCGGAGGCACTGGAGGTATCGTCCTCCACAATTCGGCGCGATATTGATGTACTGGAAGCGCAGGGGGTGGTGGAATCCACGCGGGGCGGGGTAATTTTTCGCGGTCGCTCGACGGCGACGCTGGGGCTGGAAGAACGCCTGAAAGAAGCCATCGAAGCCAAACGGCTGATTGGTAAAGTAGCCGCCGATATGGTGGAGCCGGGGATGACCGTCTATGTGGATGGCGGGTCCACCGTGCAGTATGCCATCGAACAAATTACCGCCCGGCCCTTGCAGATCGTGACCAATTCCCTCACCGTAGCCGCGTACTTCGCCGCCGATACCCAAGTTGAATTACTGGTGCTGGGCGGACAGCACTATCCGCGCAGCGGCGTGTTGATCGGCCCGATCACCACGCAGGCGTTGTCGGGTTTGCATGCGGATTTGATGCTATTTTCGTGCGCAGCCATCTATGAACAGGATGTATTCAATTCCAATCTGGTCATGGCCGAAGTTGAACGCATTGCGTTGAAACAGACGGCCCGGCGGGTGCTGCTGATGGATTCCAGCAAGTTTGGGCGCAAGAGCCTGGCCCGGGTATGCAGCACCAGCGAGGTGGATTTGATCATCACCGATGCGGGGGTGTCGGAACGCTGGCAGAAAACGCTGGGCGACCGGTTGGAAATTGCCCGTTAAAATTTCTTGCCGGACTTTATTGTGGCCTGCACGACGACTGTGTCATCCGTGGCAAACAATACCAGATTACGCTGCCGCAGGGTGGTTAGAAAGCTCATCACGCCTAATTCGGCTTCCCGGATATTGATCTTGTTGTGCTCCGCAAAGCGCGTGACGATTTTCTGCACCCGCCGGTGGCCGTCCACCATATCCCAGACGCTGCGGCCCAGGGCATCAATTTCGAATTGCCGGGGCTTGCCGACGACTTTTATCCAGCGGTAAAAGAGCCGGTCGGGCGCGGGCAACAGCAGCAGCAGGCGGCCGGTGGATTCCTCCACCAATTTGGCCTCCGGATGGCGCACGGGGATGATTTCCAGGAGTTCCTGCCGGGATAGTTGCGCACCACCGAGATAATTGCCGATCAAACCCATAATTACTTGTTCCTCAACCATTGCCAGCGATTCAGCAGACTCCAGCGTAATACGTTGGCTTCGGGATCGTGGCGCAGGATTCCGGTTTGGCGCTGGCCCCAGGGCAAGAGTGGCCAGCCCATGGTTTGGGCCACGCGCCAATGTTTGCCCGCACCCGACCACGGGAGTTTGCGCAAACCTTTGGCGAGCACCTGCGTACTGGCCCAAGCGCCGGCAGTGTCATGGCCGATCCGCTGTTGAGCCAGGCTGATACTGCCCAGCCAGAGCCGCGTCCAACCATCGGTCATACTCAGTGACGATCCGCCGGGGATAAAGTCGGCCCGTTCGAGGCCAATCTCCCGCGGGACCATACCGGCGATACCATAAATCTGCCAAAGCCACTGGGGAGCTTCGTATTCTTCCTGTAGCGTGGCGGTGATTTCCGGCACCCAGTCACTCTTGAGCAGCCACTCCAGCGTGACGATGCGCTTGGGGCCAACCCAGAGCACGCGCGTTTGATCTTTGTGCCGGGCTAATTGTTTATCACCCAACGCGGAAAATTCCCAGCCTTGTTCCTGCCATTGCGCCTGTATCGTCTGCGCCGTAGGGGCCAGACGTTTGGGGGGCGGAGACTGCCAGGCGAGATGCAAACACCGGCCCACGAGATCGGAAAAGTAAACTTCTCCGCTTTTCATCCCACCGTAATAGCTGCTCAGGTTCCACGCGGCGGGGATTTCCAGCCGATAGCCCATCCAGCCCACGACTTGCCAGTCGGGGCGTTGGGCCGGTTGGGCCTGCGGATCAATGGCTTGCGGGGTGGACTTCATGTGGGCAGCTTTACCAGATGCACGGCCAGAGGTTCCAGAACCATGGTGGCCGGGGTGGGCAGGCCGGTAAACAGGTCCATACCCGCCGCGGGCAGGGTCACACTGCGCCGTTCTTCTTCCAAATTAATCAGCCCATAAGCGGTAATCTGTCCGACGGCATTGGCCCGGGGGGCCACGATCACGCGGCCTTCGGTCTGGGCCAAGGGGGTCAGCCCCGTCTGTGTCATGAGTAATTTCACCAGATGCAGGTAAGTGGCTTCATCGGTACGGCAGCCCATGGTCAACACCCGGCCCTGACCGAGGTTGTGATCCATCACGCCGGCCAGACCATCACCGTAACCGCCGCGATATTGGGCCAGCGGATGGCCAGTAGTGGGCGCGTATGCTTCGCACCAGCCTTTGACCGGTGCGCGTTTGAAACCGTAATCGAGGGCGACAGTCTTTTCGACCCACATAGCGGTGAAGCGCAGCGCCGATTCGGCACCGATGAGTTCTTCCAGACCGCCAAAGGTGCGATCGGTAAAGGCGGTGAATTCGGTCGAGCGATAGCCGGTTAGCGGTCCCAGCAGCAGACAGCCCCCCTGCTTGACCCAGGCCACCAGCCGTTGGCGCAGCGCGGGGCTGACCATCGGCATCAGGGGCATAATGACCACTTTATAGGGGGTCAGGTCTGTATCTTCGCCCAGCGTGTCACGCCAGATATTGTTGAGCACCAGCGGGACCTGATAATCATCGCGCCAGCGCTGGTCGTAACGCATGTCATCATCAATGGGATCAATGCCCAGCCCCCAGGCGTTTTCGTTGCTCATCATGATGCCTACACCTGCGGGGGCGGGGGGATTTTCGGCGAGGAATTTTTCCATCCGTTTGGTATCCGCGCACAAGGTCTGGATTGCGTCCTTGTTGGGTGCCCAGTTGCCGGTGGCGGTGACATGGGTGCCATGCTGCATTTCCTGACCAGCCCAATGCGAGCGCCACTGCCAGTACAGAATCATGCTTCCGCCCAGAAGCAGGCTCAGCCACGAAAACGCCCGGATGCCCGCCGGCGAATGGTGGATATTCCACATACGGCCACCCGCCGACCAATTCGGCGCGGTTTCGAGCTGGTAATAGGGCTGATAGGGTTGGCCCTTTTCCGCCCGCATACGATCAAAATACATGGGGTTCCAGTGGTAATGATCCACATCGCGATACAGCGAGTGGCCCACGCGGTCGAGAACCTTATTATGCTGGAACCAATTCATGCCCATGCCGGGGGTCATGTTGGACGTGATGATGGTATTGGGACATTCCTGCCGAATCACCGCACATTGCCCGGCAATAAATTGCGTCCAGCCTTCATTCATGAATCGAGTCAGGGCCATGATCAGCGAAGGGTGATGACGTTCGGGCACTTCGATGGACCCGTGGGAAGGTTTCACCATGGGGATTTGGTCGAAGTTGTTGTAGGCCTGCGACCAGAACTCCAAGCCCCAGGTTTGATTCAGATTTTCGATGGTGCCGTAGCGCTGTTCGAGCCAGCGGTGAAACTGCCGGTGGGTTTCGGGGCCGAAATCGTCGCCGGACATTTCATTATCAATCTGCCAGCTATGGATAGCGGGGTGATAGCCCAATTCTTTGGCCATGGCCAGCGTGATGCCCTCGCCCAGTTGCCGATATTTCTGGCTCCAGTGATTGTAGTGTTTGCGCTGGCCATGGGTGGCGCGGCGACCATCGTAATGGGTTTGCAGGACTTCGGGATATTGCTGGGTCAACCACGCCGGCGGCGCGGCGGTAGGTGTGCCCAACATGACCTGAATGCCCGCGGCATGAAGTTGATCCAGACAACGCCGGGCCCAGGTGAAATCGTACTGACCTTCACGGGGTTCAAACTTATGCCAGGCGAATTCGAACAGACGGACGATGCGGAAGCCCAATTCGCGCATCCGGGCGATATCCTTGGGCCATTCGGTGTCGGGCCACATTTCGGGATACCAACTTGCGCCAATCAGGATCGGATCACCAGCAACCATCAGAGACTCCGGTAAAGGGGTAACACAAGGTGCGTTAGTTTAACCGATGCACTGGGTGGATGCGCGCTACTTGTTCTGCCAGGTGCCCAGCTTGCCCAGATAGGCCGGTGCGGTCTTTTCCAGC
>JBAXGE010000064.1:0-12490 GCA_037139555.1 Phycisphaerae bacterium | reverse complement strand
CCAGAAATGCCAGCTATCGGCCAGCACTTGCACGGCCGGATGATTGACAGCGCGGACGTATTCAAGGGCTTCGGGTAGGGTGGTGATGATGTTTGATTCGGGGTGATGCAGGTGTTCGATCACCAGCGTCAGGCCATGAGCCGCGGCCAGTGGGGCACTCATTCGCAAAAAGGCCAGAATTTGGGCCTGCGCTTGCGCCCGGTCAAAGCCTTCCGGGACATTCCGCGCGCCGGAACTGCCGAAGACCAGCAACTTCAGGCCCACTTGTGCGGCGCGCTGGGTGACGGTGGTCATATAGGCTTGTAATTTGGTCAAGTCCGCGTTCGGGCCAGTGATTCTAAGCTTGCCGGGGACCAGACAGTTGGCCGCTGGAACCGTCCCGATGGCCACCCCGGCGGATTGCATACGCTGCAGGCCGGTCCATTCGGCATCAGGTTTGTCGCCTTGAAGCCAAGTTTGGACATTTTCTTCGACAAAATCCCAACCTGCGGACCGCGCAATCAGCGCATTTTCCAGATTTGTCGAGATACCCCAATGTATTGGCATATGCAATCCTTTCAAGAGCGCATGGCATTATTGTACATTCCGGTCGGTCGGCTGTCAGTTGTGTTGACCTCGGGCGAATGGGTATGCTGTTAGTGCGGATTAGAAAAATACGCACAAATAGCCCCGCAACTTCCGAGCTATTAGTACGTTATGCCTACCATGCCGTATGTCGTATAAGGATGGTTGGACGTTGTTAAGCACTCGGGTAAAAAATTCGCTGGCACGGCGGGGCGCATTAGTCCTGGCGGGGGGGCTGTGGCTGGTCTGGGGATTGACAACCAGTCAGGCCAATCCCGCCACCACGCAACCCGACCCAAAGGTATACCAACGCCCCCTAACGCGCCAGCAGGAAACGCCCCTTGATACGATTGTCTTTAATAAATTGGAGCAATTGCGTCTGCCCACCCCGGCGTTATGTTCCGACGCGGTGTTTCTCCGGCGGGTGTATCTGGATGTGATCGGTACGCTGCCCACCGCTCCGGAAGCCCGTGAGTTTCTGGAAAGCAAGAACCCCAAGAAACGCAGTTTACTCATCGAGCAATTACTGGCCCGCGAAGAATTCGCCGATTACTGGGCGATGAAGTGGGGGGATTTGCTGCGCGTGAAGGCGGAATTTCCCATCAACCTGTGGCCCAATGCTGTGCAGGCGTACGCGCATAGTATTCATACCGCCATCAAAGAGAACAAACCTTATGACCGCTGGGCCCGTGAATTGCTGACCGCCAATGGCAGTAATTTTCGCGTACCGGAAGTGAATTTCTACCGCGCTGTCCCCAGCAAGGAACCCGCCGCGCTGGCGCAGGCGGTGGCGCTGACCTTCATGGGCGCCCGGGCGGAAGCGTGGCCACCGGCCCAATGGTCCAACATGGCGCTGTTCTTTTCCCAGATGAGCTACAAAGCCACCAAAGAGTGGAAAGAGGAAATTGTTTATTGGAACCCCGAGAAAAATACCACCACCGCCCCGGCGACGGCACCGGCTGTGCCCGCAGCTGCGGTGGTTTGGAAATTCCCCGATGGCACCCCGGCCCCGCAGATCGGCCAGCGCGATCCGCGCGAAGTCTTTGCCGATTGGCTTATTACCGAGCAGAATCCGTGGTTTACCCGCAATATCGCCAATCGTGCCTGGTACTGGTTTCTGGGCCGGGGCATTATTCACGAGCCCGATGACATCCGCCCCGATAATCCGCCCAGCAACCCCGAATTGTTGGCGTATCTGCAGCGCGAATTGGTGACTGCCAAATATGACCTCAAAGCCCTGTTCCGGGTGATCCTCAATTCCAATACGTACCAGTTATCGTCTGTGACCACGGCCCCCAATCCGCGTGCCGAAGCCAATTTTGCCGCGTATCCGCTGCGCCGGTTGGAAGCGGAAGTCTTGATTGACGCGCTGGGCCAGGTCACCGGTACCAGTGACAAATATTCCAGTCCCATTCCGGAACCGTTCACCTTTATCCCCGAAGGGGCACGGGCCATCACGCTGGCCGATGGCAGCATCACCAGTCCGTTCCTAGAGATTTTTGGTCGCTCTTCACGCGACACCGGGCGCGAACTGGAACGTAACAACCGCATATCCTCGGCCCAGCAATTACATCTGCTCAATTCCAGTCATATCCAGCGCAAACTGGAATCGGGGAAAAAACTCCAAGACTTGTTGCAAGCCCGCCGGAGTCATCAGGAGACGTTGAATGAACTGTATCTTACGATTCTTTCACGTTATCCCACCGCCGACGAGCAGCGGATAGCAGAGGCCTACCTGGCCAAAACCACCAAACGTGAGGCGCTCATGGATATTACCTGGTCGCTGATTAACAGCGCGGAATTCTTATACCGACACTAAGGGAGTACGCGCGATGCATGAATTGAATCCGCTAATTTCACGTCGGGCACTGTTGGGCTGGGGGTTATGCGGTGCCGCGGGCTTGCTCTTGCCGCAACGTCGGGGCTGGACCGCACCACCCGCCACCCAGACCGCACCGCAGATTATTACCGGAAAAGCCAGGTCGGTCATCCAAATCTGGCTGTGGGGTGGCCCCTGCCATCTGGATACTTTCGACCCCAAGCCGGATGCTGGCAACGATTATTGTGGCCCGCTCAAGGCCCCCATTGCCACCAATGTCCCCGGCATCATGATCGGGGAAATGTTGCCGTTACTGGCCAAACAAGCCGACAAGTATTCCTTGATTCGCAGTATGACGCATGGCAATAATGGCCACGAAACCGCATCCTATCTGACCCAATCCGGCCACCAGCCCGGCGCTGACTTGGTTTATCCCGGCATGGGGGCGGTCACGGCCTATTTCAAAGGCTATGGGACGGGTTACAAGGGCTTGATTCCGCCCTACGTGGTGTTGACCGAACCGCAGGGCCGTTTTTCCGAAGCGGGTTTTCTGGGCTCAAAATACAAACCCTTCGCTACCGGAGGTGATCCGGCGGCGGCGCGGTTCAACGTCGAAGGGGTGGTGGCCCAGGGGATTACCGAGCAACGCCAGAAGGACCGTCGTGCCCTGATGCATGAGCTCAATACTCTGGCGCGATCCCTGCCTGATGACCCACAAATTCAGACCTTACGACAGGCTGAACAATCCGCCTACGATCTGATCCTCGGTGATGCGGGCAAAGTCTTTGACCTCAGCGGAGAAAAGGACGAATTGCGTGAGCGCTACGGCCGCACCAAATTCGGGCAATCCTGTCTGGTGGCCCGGCGCCTGGTGGCCAGTGGGGTGCCCTATATCACGATCAACTATGGCGGTTGGGATACCCACAAGCAACATTTCCAAGCTATGCGGCGCATGCTGCCGGAATTGGATAAAGGCTTGTCCACATTACTGCAGGACTTGGCGGAGCTTAAGTTGCTGGACAGTACCGTGGTCATGTGCTGTGGCGAATTTGGCCGCACGCCCAAAATCTTATGGGAAGCCCCTTGGGGTGGTGGGCGTGGACATCACGGCGCGGTATTCTCGGCGCTGGTGGCCGGTGGTGGTTTCAAAGGTGGCAAAGTGGTGGGCGAGTCGGATGCGCGGGGTGAAAAAGTCAAGTCCCGCCCCGTGTATCCCTGCGACCTGATTACCAGCGTCTATGAGCTGCTGGGCATTGACCCCAATGCCAAGTTGCCACATCCCGAAGGCAAAGATATCCGCGTGACGCCCATGTCCAGTGACGGGGTTAAAACAGGCGGAGGCCTGCGCGAGATAATGTAAGCAAGGAAGTATTGATGACGCGTCCCTATGGGGCCATATTCGTGAGTCTGCTGCTCCTGTTGCTGGCGACCGCTGCGCCGGCACAGAATATCCCGCACAGCGCGTACGTCTATCCGGCCGGGGGTCGCGTGGGCACCACGTTTCAGGTTGTGCTGGGTGGACAGTTTCTGGACGGGGTATATGATGCCCGCGTCTCTGGTGCCGGCGTACAGGCCAAAGTGCTCGAACACATCAAGCCCCTGACCGCTACGCAGCACTTGCTGCTGCGTGATCAACTCAAAGAATTGCAGGATCAGAAAGCTGCGGCCAGTGGCACAGCGCCCCCGGGTACCCGGCCCAGTACCCAACCCACCACCCAGCCCACCACGCGTCCCAAGTGGACGGCGGAGGATGAAGCGAAAATACTGGAAATACGCAAAAAATTAGCCACCTTTGTGCCGCGCAACAAGATGACACCGGCCCTGGCTGAAACTGTGACGGTGGAAATTACCATCGCGGCAAAGGCCACACCCGGCTGGCGCGAATTACGTCTGGAAACGCCCAATGGTCTGACCAATCCGCTGCCGTTTGCACTGGGACAATACGCCGAATGTACCTATAAGCCGGCCAAAAGCGCCCCCGAACCGCGTCCCGGACCAAAGCCCAAGAATGCACCACCCGAACCGGACATGATGAACGTAACACTACCTGCCATCGTGAATGGTCAGATCATGCCTGGTGAAGTGGATCGCTTCCGTTTTAAAGCCACCAAAGGGCAGCGGGTGGTGCTTGCCGTGGCGGCCCGCACTTTGATTCCCTATATCTCCGATGCCGTGCCCGGCTGGTTTCAGGCTACGGTGGGGGTGCTGGACGCCAAAGGTAACGAGGTCGCTTATGCTGATGACGACCGCTTCAATCCCGATCCGGTCATGTGCTATGAAATACCCAACGATGGTGAATATACGGTGGAACTGAAAGACTCGCTCTATCGGGGACGCGAAGATTTTGTCTACCGTATTACAGTGGGGGCGATACCCTATTTGACCGGAGCCAATCTGTTGGGAACCGCAGTGGGCACGCAGGCCAATGTGATACTAAAAGGCTGGAATCTTCCAACCACCAATCTGGTCTTTGATGCCCGGACCAAAACCCCCGGCATTTATCCGATCACGGTGGCCGATTCCGCAGGCAATATTTCCAACCGCCTTTCCTTCGCGGTGGATGCCGGGGTCGAACGCGGTGAGCAGGAACCCAATGATCAGATCAGCAGCGCGCAGGCCGTTACGTTACCCATCATCATTAATGGGGTGATAGATAAACCCGGCGATAATGATGTATTTTCCTGTGCGGGGCACGCCGGTGATGAAATCGTGGCGGAAGTGATGGCACGACGCTTGGGTTCACCGCTCGATTCCATACTCAAGATCACCGACGCCGAGGGCAAGGCGCTCGCCTTGAATGATGATCATGAAGATGTGGGCTCGGGGCTTACCACGCATCACGCCGACTCGTACCTGCGGCTCAAACTACCGGCTGATGGCGTCTATTACATCCATGTGGCCGATACCCAGCATAAGGGTGGTCCCGGTTATCCGTATCGGCTGCGGATCAGCAAACCCCAGCCTGATTTCCGGTTGCGTGTGGTACCCTCGGCGCTGAATGTACGCGGGGGGGCCAGCGTGCCGCTAACGGTATATGCTCTGCGTCAGGACGGCTTTGCGGGTGAAATTGCGCTGTCCCTACCGGATGCGCCTGCCGGTTATGTCCTCAGTGGGGCCCGGATACCTGCTGGACAGGACCAAATCAAACTCACCCTCAAAGCGCCGGTTACCCCGACCGATGAACCGCTGACGTTGCGCCTCATGGGCAAAGCCAAACTTGATGGCCGCGAAATAGTACAGTCGGCGGTGCCGGCCGACGATATGATGCAGGCGTTCGCCTATCGGCATCTGGTGACCGCCCAGGAAATGCTGGTGGCCGTCTCCGCCCGACGGATAGCGAAAAACGACATGAAAATACTCTCTGCCACCCCGCTGATCTTTCAGCCGGGCAAGACCACGCAGCTTCAGATCAATGTACCCACTCAGATTCTGCTGGGGACGCTGGAGTTCGAACTCGCCGATCCGGTCGAAGGTATTACTATCCAACAGGTCGCCTCGTATCGTGATGGTAGTAAGATCATCCTCGCCTGTGATGCCACCAAAGCCAAACCCGGTTCGAAAGGCAATCTGATCCTGAATGCCGTCTTCCACATGACCCCCGGCAAGGATAAACCACCCGGCCCCCAGCGTCGTTTTCCCACCGGTACGTTACCGGCCATACCCTATGAGATTAATCCCTAAAGGACTACTGCATGACTGTTGTACATTCGTCGCAGATTCTTCGCCAGAGCACGGACACGATCTTTTCGACCATACTGTCCCGTGGCGACCATGACGAAATCTTTATTACCGCCCAGCCGTTGGCGCATGAGTGCCTGGATGCCTTGTTAATAAGGGTCGCACACGCTATTCTCGCACTGCAAGCCCAGCCAGTGGCGATGACCGTATTAACCACGGGCGTGGACCCGCAGCGTGCCCAGCAGACCCTGAACAACATTCTGGGAGGGATTTCGTTCCCCATCACATGGCTGATTAGCGAAGCCAGCGGGGGGAACCAGCCGGTGGGGGTGGAAGTACGGGCCCTGCGTGGTTGTCCGGTGCGACCTATCTACCTGCATGGCCGAGTGGTCGGTAGTGTTTGGGAAGATGCGCACGCCCGGCATTGTGAATTGGGCGACTTGCGTGCCCTCGACACCCAACGTAGCCCCGCTGCCCAGACGCGCGCGGTGCTTAATGATATGAGTGCGGCGTTGGCGCAAGCGGGAATGACTTTTGCGCAAGTCTACCGCACCTGGTATCGCAATCGCGCTATCTTGAGCTGGTATGATGATTTCAACCGGGTGCGCACCGAAATGTTCCGGCAATGGCGGGTCTTTGACGGTTTACTCCCCGCCAGCACGGGCATTAGTGCGGACAATCCCTATGGTGCTGCGCTGGTAGCGGGGCTGTGGGCCACGCAGGCCAAAACCCCCGAGGTCCGAGCGTATACCGTGGCCTCACCACTGCAAGACCCCGCCACGGATTATGGCAGTTCTTTCAGTCGGGCGGTGGAAGTGGACCAACGCGACCACCGACGGATTACGATCTCCGGTACCGCAAGTATTGACAAGCTCGGTCATACCGCCCACGTGGGCGATATTCATGCCCAAGTGGCTTTAATCATGCGGGTGGTCCACGCCATTCTGACCGCTCGGGGGATGGACTGGACGGATGTCACCCGTGGTCTGGCGTATTTCCGCCACGCCCAAGCCCAATCCGCCTTCGCGCAATGGTGCCAAACGCATGTGGTCGCCCCCATGCCGATCATCGTGTGCAATCACACCGTGTGCCGTGATGATCTGCTCTACGAAATCGAACTTGATGCGTTGACGATGACACCGGGCTAATTGGGCTGTGAATATATAATCAGTGCGGTGACAACAAATCAATTCTAAAACCATCCTACCCATGGCCATGTCGGTGGTATGGTGTCGGCGTAATTCACCCCGACCGGGGGCGCCAAGGCACGTAGAAATATTATGTTTTGGGATTTACCTACGCCATAGGGTTGTCATAGGGGGTGGGTATCATGCCACCATGTCGCTCTTGGAGGTAAGGGAGTATGACTCGGCTGGCGACCGGGGGCGTGGGGGCCTCGGTCGCCCCGAGTGGAGGGGTTTTTGATGCGTAGATTATTCACCGCGACTATGGGCTTTGCGGATGGCTTCAGCGACATGGCGATGGATATCCGCACTGTGGCGGAGTAGGAGCCATTCGGTCGCATAGGGTGCGGGTAATTGCGCGGCTGGAGGTGGCGTTGGCGTTGGTATGGGCGTATCGTCGGGGTTGGCAATGGGCTCATGGCAGATAAAACCAATGGTCCCCAGACCCAGTATCCGCTGTACCCACGGACGGATCAGTTCCATACGTTGGATTTTACGCAGGGGAATTTGTTTGATCTCCACCCGGCTAAGGCCACGGATGGTGATAATCCGGCGATCGGTCAGCAGATACGTATGCCCGGTCCAAACCAACAACGCCCAGATCAGCCGGGCCAGCATAACCAGCCCCAATCCGGTAAGAACCTGATCGTTGGCCACTAGATTCATGCGCTCGGCCAGCAATGCCACGAAATATCCGATGATCAACGTTAAAGCGCAAAATCGCACACTATGGAAGAAGATAAACCAAATGCTGGGCTTGAGCCATAACAACACCACTTCATCACCCATCAGTGTGCCTGCCACCACCAGCGACCCCGGCAGCGTCTGTGCGGGCAATACCGCCGACGAATCACCGGCCAAAGGCTGGCGGGTACAGGTTTCGGGTGGGGGCGTGGTGACCATAGGCATACGCCTCAGTTCGTTGTGTGACTGCGATAGACCACTTCGTGGAGCACACCGATGTAGGGCAGGTTGCGATAATATCCATTATAGTCCAGCCCATACCCGACCACGAATTCGTCGGGGATGTTAAAGCCGGAATAATCGGCCTGCAGTTGCTGGGACGTGGGGAGTTGCTTGGTCAGCAGCACGCACGTCCGTACACTGGCGGGTTGCTGGAGTGCCAGCCATTCCTGCACATGGCCCAGCGTGCGTCCCGTGTCCAGAATGTCATCCACAATCAGCACATGTTCGCCGGTAACCTTGAACGTGGGGGGCAGTATAAAACGTGGCCCTTGACTGCTGGTGGCGGTGCCGGGATAGCTGGAGACCGCCAGAATCTCAATCCGAACCCTACCCTGCAAATGACGCAGTAGATCGGCCGTGAAGACAATAGCCCCGGTCATCAGGGGAATTAATACAATTTTTTCATTGCCATAATGGGCGCTGATGGCGTGGGCGAGTTCGGCCACACGGGCCTGGATGCGATCGGCGGGGATGAGGACTTCCGCAATGTCTTGATGCATGGGACTCCCTAGCGTTTGCGGGTGCTGATGCTGCCATCGGCGTTGGCGATCATGACGGTATCCGTCAGGTTGATAAACAGGCCAGTTTCTAGCACGCCGGGGATGGTGTGCAGGACCGCATCAAGTTTGACCGCATCGGTGATGTAGCCGGGGGCTGGGAATTGGGCATGGAGCAGGGGATTGTTATTATCCGTGCGGTACCACGCTCCCGCCGCATCCAGGCGCACACTTACGGTCGCGCCCAGATCGGTCAGTCGCCGCCGCACCACCGGCAGGGCAAAATCCACCACTTCCACAAACACCGGAAATACCTGCCCCAAGTGGGCCACCACTTTTTCAAAGCCCACCAGAATAATCAGTTGCCGGGCCATGCAGGCGATTACCTTTTCCCGCAGTAAGTGGCCGCCGCCGCCTTTGATCAGTTGCAGATGGGTATCCACTTCGTCAGCGCCATCCATCGCGATATCCAGTGCGGTAACGGTATCCAGATCACCCAGCGGGATGCCCACTTCCCGGGCGACCGCTTCGGTGGCACGCGAGGTGGGGATGCCGACAATCTCCAGATGCTCACGTTTGATCCGTTCCCCCAGCGCCCGGACAAAGGCCTCCGCCGCCCGACCGGAGCCTAGTCCCACCCGCATACCGGTGGTAATGCGTTGCGCGGCCTGTTGGCCCAGATGCTGGAGTTGTGCGGGAGAGGCTTTGGCGGCGTTCATGGGCGAATGGTCCTCGGGCTAAAGAAACAAAATCACAGTGCTAAAGTATCAGGGGAGTTGGGGTAGATGGCAACCCGCAGCGCGGTTCGGCTGGGCCGGAGGGGCATTTTACCAGCCCAACCAGTGGCCGCCTTGATAGACCAGCACACCCGCCAGCCAGGCCATGGTGGTCATATAGACAAACATCAGCACCGGCCAGCCCCAGGATTGGGTTTCGCGTTTGACCACAGCCAGCGTGCTCAGGCACTGCATACAGAACACGAAAAAGACCATAAATGCCAAGGCTACCAGCGGGGTAACAATGGGCTGACCCGCATGGGGATGGCCCGCAGGCCACACGTCTTTCTGCATGGCCTGTTGCAGTGGTTGCGAGTTTTCGTCGGCTTCGCCCAAAGCGTAAATGATGCCCAGGGTCCCCACGGCCATCTCGCGGGCAAAAAATGCTCCGGTGACCGAGACGGTGAGTTTCCAGTCAAAACCCAGCGGGGTAAACACGGGTTGCAGTGTTTTACCCAGGCGTCCGGCATAGGAGTTGGCCAGTTCCGCTTGGGCCTGTTCATTGGCCAGGGTGGTAAGTTGTTCCTGAAAACTGAGGTACTGGGCGTCTGCGGGATCCGTGGTCGGCAACGCCGCGATCTGCTGGGTCAGGGTCTGGAGGGGGGCGGCGTAATGGTCGCTTATAGCGGAGGATTTGGGATAGCTGGTGGCCACCCACATCAGGACGCTGAGGGCGAAAATCACCGTGCCCGCACGGATCAGGAACTGCCAACTCTTATGCACCACGCCACTGATGACCGTGCGCGGTGCCGGCCAGCGATAGGGGGGCATTTCCAGTATAAAGGTCGGCGGGGGGCCTTTCAACAGCGTGCGTTTGAACAGCCACGCCATCCCAAAGGCACTGCCGGTGCCCAGCGCATATAAGCCCAGCATCAGCAGGGCCTGCTGCCAGGGCGCCCAGACGGCAAAGAAGGCCGCAATCATCAGATTATACACCGGCAGACGGGCGGAGCAGCTCATCAACGGCAACACCATAATGGTGGCCAGACGATCGCGTTTGTTTTCGATCACGCGCGTGCCCAGAATCGCCGGCACCGCACAGGCATAGCCCGATAGCAGCGGGATGAAACTTTTGCCATGCAGGCCGACTTTGCTCATGATGCGGTCCATCAGGAACGCGGCCCGCGACATATAGCCGGACTCTTCCAGAATGGCGATAAAGAAAAACAGGATCATGATCTGGGGCAGGAAGATGATCACATTGCCCACCCCCGCAACCACCCCTTTAATCAGCAGGTCGCGCAGCGATCCCTCCGCCATGTGGTCAGTAATCCATTTGGCCAGCTCGGTGTTGATCCCCTTGTCAATCAAATCCATCACCGGCTTCGCCCAGCGGAAAATGCTCCAGAACACCAGCGCCATCACGGCCGCAAAGATCAGTAACCCGCCGATTTTGTGGGTCAGAATTTGATCCAGCCGATCGCTGACATTACGACGGCGGGTATTTATCTGGCCGGAGGGCAACGCGGTGACCGTTTCCGCAATAATATTGCCGATCAGCGTGTAATGGGCTTCGACTTCCGCGCTGATGGCATCCACCCCCAGTTCCTGCAACTCCGCCATGGCCTCGGTCAGATAGGCCTGCACCCGCGGATTGCGGTTGTAGATATCCGTGGCTTCCAGATCGGGCCCGGTGGTGATCAGCATGTGGGCGTGATATTGCGCTGCGACCATACTCGCGGCGAGTTTCTCGTCCAGCAGGATTTGGGCCAGTTCATGGGACTTCTCGTCCAGAATTGGTGGCAGGGGCAGTTTGAGCGGTTGGCGCGTCCGTAGCGGTGCGGCGGCAATCGCCACCTTCAATTCATCCACCCCGCGGTGCGCGGGTATGCAGACCACAATCACCGGTACGCCCAATTGCTCCTGCAGTTTGGTCGCATTGACCAGTAGGCCCATCTCGACGGCGACATCAGCCATGGTCAACGCCACCACGGTGGGCTTGCCCAATTCCAATAATTGCGTGACCAAGTAGAGATTACGATCCAGATTGGAGGCATCGGCTACCGCGACAATCACTTCGGGGGCGGCCAGACCGGGCACTTCACCCAGCACCACTTGCCGGGCCACCAATTCATCCGGCGAACGCGCCACCAGTGAATACGTCCCCGGTAGGTCAATAATTCGCGCTGTATACTGGTCGGAACCGAGATCACACCGGCCTTCTTTGCGCTCGACTGTGACGCCGGGATAGTTGGCCACTTTCTGGCGCAGTCCGGTCAGGGCGTTGAAGAGCGTGGTCTTGCCGACATTGGGATTACCTGCGAGGGTGACAAGAATCTCACGCGGTTCGGTCAGGTTGGTCATGCTCGGGACTCACACGATTTCGATACACGCGGCCTCATCGCGCCGCAGGGATAGATGAAAATTACGCACTTTGATTTCCAGTGGATCACCCAGCGGCGCGCGGCGGATCAATTCCAGTTTGGTAGCGGGGGTCAGGCCCATTTCCAGCAAACGCCGCTTTACGCCGGCCTCGCCGGTAAGTTTGACCACTGTGCCAGTGGCTCCGATGGCCAAATCATTCAGGGTTGGCATACGACTCCTCAAGCAGCGCGATGCGCGGTATCACGAATGATGACAATTGCAGAGGCACAACGTCGTGAGATGGCGATGCGGCTGGTGCCCAGCGCCAGCATAATGGATTCGCCCGCGGAGATAACCTCGACTTTAGCGCCCTCTGCGATGCCCAGTTCGGCCATGCGCTTGCGACAACCCGCCTCGGAGAGTTTGACCTGCACAATGCGGCCCCGCTGGCCTATCGCCAATTCATCGAGCTTGATCATGCGCGAGAAGGCAGTCACCGGCGCGGCAGTCATACAGGCAGGGGGTACCGTGGGATTGATGGCGCTCATATTGGCTCCGTAAAGCGACACTCAGACCAAAACAAGACTTACGTGTCTGCAATCGAAATAAGTATATCTAGATGAGACTTAGTGTCAACTAGATGGATTATTTTTTCTCCAATTACGCATTCGTGGGCTTGCCACTAAGATGATGCAAGTGGCC
>JBAXGE010000063.1:0-12571 GCA_037139555.1 Phycisphaerae bacterium | reverse complement strand
TCGCGGCGCTGGTGGGGAATGCGGTGGATTTCGTCGTTGGCTTCAGCCTGATTCTGGGCCATTTTGGTATGCCGAGAATGGGCCTGACCGGGGCGGCTATCGCGACGACCTGCGCCTTGCTGGCGAGTCAGCTAACTTTGCTGGGTTTGTTTCTATGCGGCGCACACCAGCGCGCCTGGGCCACGCGCATCGGTTGGCGGTTGGACCTGCGCCGCCTGTGGCATTTGATCCGTTTGGGGCTGCCGGCCGGTCTGCAGGGCGGTAGCGATGTCTTGAGCTGGACGATCTTTAGTGTCTGGCTGGTGGGGCAGTTCGGGACCACCTGGTCCTCGGCCCAAAGTGCCCTCATGCAGTTTGTCATGATCTCATTCATGCCCGCGATCGGCGTGGGCAATGCCGTTGCAGCGCTGGTCGGCAAACGCATCGGCGCCAAAGACATTGCCGGGGCCAACACCGCGGCAACGACCGGCATGGTCATCAATATGACTTATATGGGGCTGTGTGGGGTGGTATTTGTCGTGTTTCGGGAACAACTGGCCACGTTTCTCCTCAGTGATCCCGAGGCAATTGCCGCAGTGAAAACCATGTTACTACTGACGGCGGCATTTCAGATATTTGACTCCTTAAATGCCACCTTTATCGCGGCTTTGCGCGGGGCGGGTGATGTGGTGTGGCCGACGATTATGATGGTGCTGATCTCCTGGGGCATCTGCGTGGGTGGGGGCTGGCTGGCCACGTATTGGTTCCCGCAGGCCAAAGGGCTGGGGCCGTGGACCATGGCCACACTTTATGTGGCCATCCTCGGCATCTATGTCATGCTACGCTGGTACTCGGGACGGTGGCGGAAGATCGATGTCTTTCGCTGAGTGATCACAATGTTTACGTGAAAACCGACGCATGAAATACAATTGTTCATAACATACTGTAATATAAGCACATACAGAAAGCATATAAAACCTATAGGAAAGGTATTGACATGCCGCGTAGCGGTGGTTAAAGTATTGCCATGTACAAAAGGTAGGAATTAAAGCTATGGTCCGATACTTAAAACATCTTCCGCAACGCTGGGCAACATCCAGTCGCGGGTATTGTTGACGCTTTAGGTTTGGGTTGGGGTTTCCCCACAGTTGGCAGGCAAGAATTGGCACTGCCGGGTAGGTTTCTAAGTGAATTTTGCATACAAGGAATTTAATCATGTTTTTGAATCGTTTGTCATTTTGGTCGCGGAAACGCGTCGTCGGTCTGCTGGTCACCTCGTTGGGTGTGGCGGCCTGGGCCGGTAGTGTGGAATTGAGTAATGTCTCGTACGATCCCACCCGGGAATTGTACCAAGCCGTAAACAAGGCTTTCGTGGCGGATTGGAAGGCCAAGACCGGGGATGATGTGACTATCCGGCAGTCGCACGGCGGTTCGGGCAAGCAGGCCCGCGCGGTCATTGACGGTCAGGATGCCGACGTGGTTACGCTGGCTCTGGCCTATGACATTGATGCCATTGCCAAGAATGCCAAGTTGCTCCCGGATGACTGGCAGACCCGTCTGCCCGATAACGCATCCCCGTACACTTCGACCATTGTATTTCTGGTCCGCAAGGGCAACCCCAAGCAGATCAAGGATTGGAGTGATCTGATCCGTTCCGATGTGGGTGTGGTCACCCCCAATCCCAAAACTTCGGGTGGGGCGCGGTGGAACTATCTGGCGGCATGGGGCTATGCCCTGCAAAAAGAATTGGGTGGAGATTTGAAGCTGCTCAAGGATCCGGCGGCCGCCGCCAAGGTAGAGCAGGCGCAGACCAAGGCCAAGGAATTTGTTACGGGTATTTACAAGAATACCAAAGCTTTGGATACGGGGGCGCGCGGTAGTACGACCAGTTTCGTACAGCGCAATCAGGGTGACGTGCTCCTGGCGTGGGAGAATGAAGCGTTTCTGGCGTTGAAAGAATTCGGTGCCGACAAGTTCGAAATTGTGGCGCCCAGCGTGAGTATTCTCGCCGAACCACCGGTTTCGATCGTGGACAAGAATGTGGACAAGCGGGGCACCCGTGCGGTGTCCGAGGCTTATCTGAAATTCTTGTATACCGAGCAGGCCCAAACCATTGTGGCCGAGAATTTCTATCGTCCCCGTCTGGACACGGTGGCCAAGAAGTTTGCCGATAAGTTCCCGAAGATCAATCTCTTCACGATTGATGATGTCTTCGGTGGTTGGAAAAAGGCCCAGGAAACGCACTTCGCCGAAAAGGGTGTGTTTGACCAGATATACCAGCCGGGCAAGTAACCTGTATCTTCACTAAGGATGGCTCCGGCGGGTACTCCCGCCGGAGCTTTTTGTATATGACGCAAGCGTCTCTGAAACCACTCGAACGACGCCGTCCGCCTTCGGTCCTGCCGGGCTTTGGCCTGACACTGGGCTATACGCTGACGTATTTATCGTTACTCATTCTGATTCCCCTCGCGGCATTGCTGATTAAAGCCAGTTCGGCCGGTTGGACGAAGATCTGGGATGTACTCAACAACGAGCGCACGATCGCGGCCTTTGAGCTAACAGTGGGTGCTGCGTTCATCGCGGCCCTCATCAACTTGTTCTTCGGCTTTCTGCTGGCGTGGGTGTTGACCCGTTACCGTTTTCCCGGCCGCAGTATTATGGACGCCGTGGTGGATTTGCCGTTTGCCATGCCCACGGCAGTATCTGGGATCGCGCTGGCGGCCGTCTATGACTCACAGACCGGCTGGATTGGACGTTATCTGGCCATGGTGGGTATTGAAGGCAGTTACAGCCGGTTGGGGGTGACCATCGCGCTGACTTTTATCGGTTTGCCCTTTGTGGTGCGCATGGTCCAGCCGGCACTGGCGGATTTGGATCGCGAAGTGGAAGAGGCCGCCCACAGTCTGGGGGCCAGTGCCTGGACCACGTTCTGGCGGGTACTTTTGCCCCCCTTGCTCCCGGCGGCGATCACCGGCTTTGCGCTGGCCTTTGCTCGGGCACTGGGCGAATATGGTTCGGTCATTTTTATCGCCAGTAATATACCGTCGAAAACGGAAATTGTTCCCTTGCTGATCATTATCCGTTTGGATGAGTTTGACTACGCGGGCGCCGCCATTCTGGGCAGTGCGATGCTGGTATTATCCTTCGTTCTACTGCTGACAATCAACGGACTGCAGTGGTGGACCGGGCGGCAACGCCGGGAAAGGAATTAAACCATGGCAGGAGCCTTGACAACTGTGGCCCACCGCGACACCGGGCAACGCCCGGGCGCTGTCGGCTGGGTACTGATTGCGGGTACAGGTGCCTATCTGGCGGTGTTTCTGGTTGTACCGCTGGTTTCGATCTTCACCGAAGCACTGCGCAAAGGTTGGAGTGTCTATCTCAACGCGCTGGTGGAAGGCGACGCGGTTTCGGCCATCACGCTGACGCTGACCGTGGCGGCTATCGCGGTACCACTGAATATGGTCTTTGGACTGGCCGCATCGTGGTGCCTGGCCCGGTTTCAATTTCGCGGCCGCAGCCTGATCATCACGCTGATTGATCTGCCCTTTGCCGTCTCGCCGGTGATTTCCGGTCTGGTCTTTGTGTTGATCTTCGGCGCGCAGGGCTGGCTGGGTCCGTGGCTCAAAGCCCATGACATCAAAATCCTGTTCGCCCTGCCGGGGCTGGTGCTGGCCACGATCTTTGTGACGTTTCCCTTTGTCGCCCGCGAATTGATCCCGCTGATGCAGGAGCAGGGCCGCGAGGAAGAGGAGGCTGCCGTGCTGCTGGGGGCCAACGGCTGGCAGGTGTTCTGGCGCATCACGCTGCCGAAAATCCGCTGGGGTTTGTTGTATGGGGTGCTGCTCTGCAACGCCCGCGCGATGGGCGAGTTCGGCGCTGTGTCGGTGGTCTCGGGCCACATTCGCGGCAAGACCAATACCATCCCGCTGCATATCGAGATTTTGTATAACGACTACAACTTCGCGGCGGCCTTCGCCGTGGCCACGCTGCTGGCCTTGTTGGCGCTGGTGACGTTGATCCTCAAGAAAATACTGGAACGCCGGTTAGGCGAAGCCTGAGGTGGTAGCCTGTGCGTCGTACTTAGTGGTCGCGCACCAGTCGGTGGAACGCGTCCGTCAGCTGCCGCGTAATCGGCCCCACCTGACCGCTGCCGATGGCACGCTGGTCAATTTTGGTGACCGGCACAATTTCCGCACCGGTGCCCGTAAGGAAGCACTCATCGGCAGTATACAGGTCATAGCGGGTCAGATTGTTCTGGTCCACCGTCATGCCCAGTTGCTTGGCCAGTTCAATCACCGCGCCGCGTGTGATGCCCACCAGAATGCCGCTCTCTTCGGGCGGGGTGAGGATCTTGCCGTTCTTCACCAGAAAAATATTGTCGCCCGTGCATTCGCAGACGTAGCCCAAGTGGTTGAGCATCACGGCTTCCGGCACACCGGCATCAATACATTCCCACTTGGCCATGATGTTGTTCAGATAATTCAGGCTCTTGATCTTGGGGCTCAGGGCGTTGGGGTGGTTGCGTACGGTGCTGGCCACGATGATGGACATTCCGTTTTCGTACATTTCCTTGGGATAGAGCCGGATCTGATCGGCGATGATAAAGGTACACGGACGTTTCACCGGCACCGGCGAAAGGCCCAGGTCCGCCACGCCGCGCGTCACCACCAGACGAAGATAGCAATCCTTGAAATTATTGGCTTTCACCGTCTCGGCCATGGCGGCGGATAATTCTGCCGGGCTGTAGGGAATGGTCAGACGGATGGCGCGGGCCGAGTCATAGAGCCGGCTCAAATGTTCTTTTTCACGAAAGATGACGCCGTGATACAGCCGAATACCTTCAAAAACACCATCCCCGTACAGCACACCCTTGTCGTAGACCGACACGGTGGCGTCCGCTTTATTTACCAGTTTTCCGTCCAACCAAATCAACAAATTCATACGACATACTCCGAGCCTATATATCCAAGTATGGCCACCATTGTTGCCAAGACGGTTAGTTTACGCTAACTTCATACCGCAAGCAAAATTAGTGACCATTTGGATTAGATTCCGCAACCCCGACCCACGAGGCTGTATGCCGGCGAAGAAATGGATATTTTGGCTGAAAGTCCTCGCCTTTGTGCTGGTTATCGGCTTCGTGGGTTACAAATTGTATGATTATTGGCAACAAATCAGCCTGTCGGAGCTCCATGACGCCCTGACCATTGATTGGCGTTGGGGCCCGGTGAGTATGCTGGGATTCATGGGGGTGATGCTGACCAGTGCCCTCGGCTGGGTGTTTATTGCCCGCCGTATGGGCGATCAGGCCCCAGTGCTGCCATTGCTGGGGGCGTATTGTTTCAGCCAAATGGGCAAATATGTCCCCGGCAAGGTAATGCTGCTGGTGATGCGGGTGGAACGCAGCTCCCGTTTGGGCATGCCGCAACGGATCTGTACCCTCTCGACCTTGCTGGAAAATGTCGCGTATATGATTTCCGGGGCGATTTTTGGCGGGGCCATTCTGGCCAAAATTCTGGCGGGTCGGGGCGATATTCAAGGTGGATTATTGCTGACCGCGGTGGGGCTGTCGTGTGTGGCGCTGCTGGTGGTGGCGCACCCCAAAGTGTTCTATCGGCTGGTGAATCCGGTTCTGCGCAAGATGAAACGTCCGGAAGTCGAGCCCAGCCAACGGTTGCGCATGCGCTGGTTGCTGCTGTCCATTATTCTGATGGTGCCCTGCTGGGTCTGTGGCGGGGTGGCGTTGTGGGCGACGACCCGGTGTCTGGTGCCCATTGACTTGATTCACGTGTGGGGCTTGATGGGGGCCTTTGCCCTCTCGGTCATCGGCGGCATGGTGAGTTTCCTTCCCGGCGGGCTGGGCCCGCGCGAAGCGGTTCAGGCCCTGTTTCTGATGCCGGTCGTGATGACTGCGCTGCCAGCGGATAATGATACCAAGGCCAAGGCGGCCATCATTGTGACGGTGGTGGTTATCCTGCAACGGTTGTTCCAGATCGTGATCGAACTGTTGCTGGGATTGGCCGGTGGTTTGTTCTGTACGATTACCGCCCGACGGATGGCCCAAGGGACTGCGGTGGCTGCGGCGACCGATCCGGTGCCCGTGACCAAGGTCTGAATCTTCAGCTTACGAGGTGTCCTGTGCGTTGGGGATACTGGTTAACCATCATGCTTCTGGTCCGGTTCGTGGTCCTCGGCGCGGCTGCGTGCCCGGGGCAAACTACGGCCCCGGTGCCCGATTCCCGGTTACCCCGGATTGAACTGGCCTGCCCGGATTCTTGGCGCGAGGGCAGTTTTACCCCGCTGTTGATTACCGCACCCGATGTCCCATGGCCAAGATTTTGCCTGACCGATGCGCGGGGTGGGTGGCTGGTGAGAGTACCCGAGTTGGTTCCGGGAGCGCGTTATTGGTGTACTTTACCGGCCGTGGTGGGGCGCGATTTACCGCTGGAACGCTGGCCTCTGCAAATCCGTACAGACTATGAAAAATCCGGTATAGCCGCAGGGGCAACCTTTATTATCGACGTCAAACGCCCCGCCACCGCGACCGTAACCCGGCGGGTGGTGGTGCCAGAAGATATCACCGCTGCACAACTCACCGAATTAGCGCAACTCTGGCAACCAGTTTTACCCCTGGAAATTGTGCGGATTACCCCGGCCGAATATGAAACAATCACCACGTCATTTTTCGCTGGAGTGGATGTGGTGGTGTTTCCGGCTGCCTATCAACAAACCTCAACACAAGCCCGTGTGTTGGAGATTCTGGCCCAAGGGGTTCAGCCGGTACTAATGCAGACTCCGCAGAATTTCTGGCTGGCACTAAATCCTACCCCGCACGGGGCTTGGTGGCTGGGACCGAAGGTCAGCGACATTGCGCCCGCGCCCACTCCGGCAGTTTTCGCTCTGGCCAAAATCGCCCCGCCCGATGTTACTCCCCAGCGGAATTTTCGGCTGACCCTGTTAGCTGGCCCCGTAGGGGTGTTGGTGTTGTTTGGCGCCTTCTGGTTTGCGCGTCCACGTTGGCCGACCGCTGTGGTCTGGGGTGTGTTGCTGCTGGGCGCAGGCGGGATGTTGTGGGGGGGAAGTTATCTGGTCCGCCGTCAGCCGGTAGTAGCTGGGTGGGAATGTCAGTGGTGGGTCCGGCAAGAATCCAGCAGTTTGGCCATTCTGGAGGCCATTTCGGCACAAGTACGATTACGGGAAACCGAATCCGATCTTAATATGTGGGGGTGTCATGTACCTGGGTCAGAGCCACCGTCGGTGTTTGTCTACGGGAACGATGTCTTGCACGCGAGTATGTACATACGTGATATAGGTTACCTCAAGCCCAGCTATACGTGGCAGCGTGATGCCCATATCATGGAAACTCAGGAAAATGGGCAGCGGTCACAGTCCGTGGAACTAACCAATGGTTATACCAATCTCCCCGGTCGGCCAGCATTTGACGTTTGGATCGCCACGCAACCCGAAGTGCTGCAACGGACGTTGCGGTTGTGGATGGAATGGCGTTATGACCCGAAACAACGCTACCGGGTAACACTAGTCAAGTATGATACGAGCGTTCCGCCGTGCATCACTTTGCTGGACGGAGACGCCCAACATGCCCCCTGATCCATCACTGCAACGCTATTGCGTATTATGGCATGAATTGCCCGATGAACCGCATTATGACTTTATGGTCACGGCTGATGGGGAAGAGTTATTGCGCACCTGGCGGGTGGCGGTACCGCCGGTCATGTGGTCGGAGGCGGGGGCGCTGATTATGCAACCCCTGCCCGCCCATCGGCGGATCTATCTGGACTACGAAGGGCCGGTATCGGGGAATCGTGGCGCGGTCACACGGGTGGCCGAGGGGCAATGTATCTGGCGGGTGGGTTCAGTGCCGACGTTGGATGTGACTACCGGCATCCTCGCCGGGTTACGCCTGATCTGGCTGAAGCCCAATTCTGTGGCCGTGCAACTGTCGCCCGGGGGCGGCGCGTGACCTGGGGCTGGGGTATCGGTTATGATGGAACGCATGAAGCCGGAAACGACCTATAAACATCGTAGCCGTCCGCGTGCGGTTTCGGTCCTGCCGACCCTGTGCACGCTGGGCAACTGCGTCTGCGGTTTTGCCAGTCTGCATTACGCGGCCAAGGGTGATCCGTTATGGCCCAATGTGCCGATCAGTAACTTCGCCATTGCGGGTTATTTGATCTTTGCGGCGATGATTTTTGATATGCTCGATGGCCGGATGGCACGCCTGGCTAAGGCCACCAGCGATTTTGGCGGAGAATTAGATTCACTGGCCGATATGGTCAGTTTCGGAGCGGCGCCCGCATTTCTGGCGATTCAACTCAGCGGGATGCTGGTCAGTGAGGGCAAATTGGAATATCTGGGCCCACTGGCCGATGACGCGGGGGGACGGCTGGTATGGATTATCGGGGCCATCTATGTGTCCTGTGCGGCCTTGCGGTTGGCGCGTTTTAATATCCATAATCAGCACAAGGAAGAAGCCCACCTGAATTTTCGCGGCCTGCCCAGTCCCGGTGCAGCGGGCGTGGTGGCAGCCAGCGTGATTTTCTTCCATACCGTCCAACCCATGGCCAAGCACCATATGCCCTTCCACCTGCCGGAACCATTCCGCGAGATGGCCAGTACATCGTTCCCCTACGTACTGCCTGCAATTCTGCTGGCGGCAGGCTTACTCATGGTCAGCCGCTTTGAGTATGTCCATGTGGTGAATCAATATCTGCGAGGCCGTAAGAGCTTTTCTTACGTGGCCCGGGTGGTGCTGCTGGCGTTGCTGGTGGTCTGGCAACCGCAACTGGCAGCGCTGCTGTTGATCTATGCCTATGCGGTCAGTGCCCCGGTGGTCTGGTTCTGGTCACGGATTTTCCCCAAACCCGCTCCGGCAACCCCGCCGGTGGTGATTCTGGAAGGCCGTTCCCCGAACCCGGCCGAGACCAGCGTGGTCGAATCCACCAGGCACCACCACAACTAATGCCGCGCTCGTAGCTCAATTGGATAGAGTTCCTGGCTTCGAACCAGGCGGTTGGGGGTTCGAGTCCCTCCGGGCGCAAGCAGATCACCCCATTTCGTTAAACAGCGTTCTCCTTCATGCCAGTGCTTGTAGTGCCTCACCGCCCAAAGTTCTGCGGAAGTATTGGAATTGTATGGCGGGGGTGTTGAAATACACGCGAGGCGCATTTAAAATAATCGTGTGGATTTTATACGGGAGCAATTATGAGCAGCAACGATGGTTTCAACTTAACCAATGCCGATCCGGAAGAATTACCGTCTTCGCTATCAGGCCTAACGGCACGTAAAGCTACCACATACAAGCGTAAGCCCAAGCCCCAACCGCTACGCTGGCCATGGGTTGTCTTGGTAGCCGGGTTTTGCCTCATGGTAATCGGGGCCTCTGTGGGCTATTTTGTGAGTGGTCATGCGGTGCTGGGACCCATCGCCGGAGTGACCATTTGGGCTGGATTTTTAATGATTTATAGCATTTTTACCCTCTACCCAGTATTTGTAGCCCGGCGTCGGGAACATCCCAATCGTGGAGGTATTTTAGCGTGTGTAGTGGTCAGCTTTTTTATTCCAATCTTTTGGATTGCAGCGATTATTTGGGCATATTCGGGCGGGAAGAATAATTAACCAGCGTTTTTGTGCCCAAGGTGTTTCTGGACATACTGGTCCGGGCGCTTGCCCGCCGGGGGTCAGGGGGCTAACATGTTGGCATTCACGAAGGCTGGAGTTAAACCACGATGGTAAATCCTTTGATTGCGCAACTGCTCCTCGCGGGGCTGGTCATACAAGTTGTTCTGGGCTTGGTGGCGTATGCCATTTTGCTGGAACGCAAGGTCGCGGCATGGATTCAGGACCGCGTCGGCCCCAATCGGGCCGGACCGCAAGGCTTGCTGCAACCCATCGCTGATGGTGTGAAATTCATCCTCAAGGAAGAATTTATTCCCGCCAATGCGAATAAAGTGCTCTTCATTCTCGCTCCCATCGTCATTATGACCTGCGCCTTGGTGGGTTTCTCGGTAATTCCGTGGGCCGGGGTTTTGGACGGGGGGACCAAACTGCCGGCATGGCTGCCCCTCGTGGGTGGGATTGAATTCAAAGCCGCCTGGCCGGTGATGATTGCTAATCCCGATGTGGGCGTGTTGATCGTCCTCGCGGCCGCTTCCATGGCCGTCTATGGTGTGGTGTTGGCGGGGTATTCCTCAGGCTCGAAATATTCCTTCCTCGGCGGCTTGCGTGCCACCAGCCAGATGATCAGTTACGAAATCCCCATGATGCTCAGTATTATGGCCGTGGCCGTCATGGCCGGCACATTAAATTTGCATACCCTCGGCAGTGGCCAAGTGGGTTATTACGATGGCTGGATGGCTTGGTTGCCCAAGTGGAATATTTTCACCCAGCCATTGGCCTTTGCCCTCTTCACTGTGTGCATCTTTGCGGAATCCAACCGCACGCCGTTTGACCTGCCGGAATGCGAAACGGAACTGGTTGGCGGTTATCACACCGAATATTCCTCGATGAAATTCGCGCTGTTTTTCCTGGCTGAATATTGCTCGATGATTGTCGGCGCAGCCGTGGTTGTGACGCTCTTTCTGGGCGGATGGCATCTGCCGTGGGCGGATCATCTGATCTACGGCACTACGCAGCCGGTCAACGGCGGGTGGGTGGACGCCTTCATCAAATTCGGCGTATTCTGGGGCAAGATTGTGGCCTTCCTGTTCCTGTACATGTGGGTACGCTGGACGTTGCCGCGGTTCCGCTTTGACCAGTTAATGAACCTCGCCTGGCGCGGGCTTATCCCGCTGTCGGTGGGCACGTTCCTGATTCCCACCACGGTCATCATGCTGCAACGCGAAGGTGTCATTACCGCCCCGGCGTTATGGCTGTTCGTGGGTAATGTCGTGTTGTTCGTGGGTACGCTGGTGATTCTGGCGGTGCTGCCCAAACATAATCCCAATCCCCGCGCCAGCCTGGCGCGGAGCCGCTACAACCCCCAGTTAGTCCGCCCCGTGACAGAATAAGAAGCCCCCTGTGAACGCGCAGCGCCGCAAACCGTTGTTGGAAAATACTCCCCTCCCGCCTGCGCCGCGCCCGGCCAAGCCCAAACCCCAGTCGGCCTCCACCGATTGGAACCATGTGGCCGCGTGGTATGACCAACTGGTCGGCACCAGCGGTAATGATTACCATCAACAGGTGATCGCCCCCGCGCTGAAACGCCTGCTGGAAATCGTGCCCAACGGCAAAGTGCTGGATGTTTGTTGCGGGCAGGGCGTTATGAGCCGCTACCTGCGGGCGCTGGCGTATGATGTCACCGGTATGGATGCCGCGCCGGATCTGATTTCCGCCGCCCGGCAACGGGAAGCCGAATTGGAAAAGGGGCAGAAAAAAATTACCTATTTGCTGGGCGATGCCCGCGAACTGCGGCACAACCCGCAATTGCCCGCCGCCGGCTTTGATGCCGCGATTTGCGTACTGGCGATTCAGAATCTCACCCCGTTGTCCCCGCTGTGGGAAGGCTTGGCCCATGTGCTCAAGCCCCGCGCTTGCGCGGTCATCGTGCTGATGCATCCGTGCTTCCGCATTCCCCGCCGCACCGGCTGGGGCTGGGACGAGAAAACCAACAGTCAATACCGCCGCGTGGATACCTACATGACCAGCGAAAAGACCGGCATCGTCATGCACCCCGGTAGCGATCCCACCCAGACCACGACCACCACCTATCACCGGCCCCTGCAGGCGTACATCAATACCATGGCGGAACATGGTTTGTTCACCGACCGCATGGAAGAATTGGTCAGCCACCGCCAGCCCCCGCGCGGCAAGCGTTTCGACGCGCTGGATCAAAGCCGGCGCGAGATTCCCCTGTTTGTGGCCCTGCGGGTGCGGAAAATCGCCATCTAAGTGGAAAAATATTTTTCCCACCCACAATTAGATGGAATCTCGGGCCAAATCCGATACTATTGATATTGACCTCTGCGGAGTGCGTGTACGAGGCCCATAATGGTTCGGGCCGATGTATATTGCATAGGGACCGCAAGACCCGGCCTGACGAACAAGCCTCCCCGTGCCTCGTTGTACGGTAGTGGAAGTTTCGAAACGGGTCTTCGCACTGGGTCCCCCCTGTTAAACAGGGCTCGACACCTTCTCGCCTGGTCACGGCTCAGGTGGAGGTCTTTTTTTCGCTCTTTCATGGGATCGTCCGGCCGTACGGTGCGGTCCCCTTTTTATAACAACGGGTTTTGGTGCGAGGGTCGCGCATGGCTGCAATTTATGTTTGGGAAGATGCCCGGTTCGAACAGTTGTACCCGCTGACCTATCTGCGCCCTGCGTATTTGCTGCGGGCTGGCTTGGGGACATTGCTGGAGCATATTCGGCGGGCCGTGCCGAGCGCACCCGCCGGGGTGATGGCACGCTCGTTATTGGCTCCCTTGGTAGCCATGGAAACGGACCTTCCGATCAATCCCAAAATTGTTACCAAGGCGGGGGTGTTGCTGATTAACGGTCGTTGGTTCGCCACCGGACCGCTGACGATGCCCGAAGGTACCGCCGGCGTGGTGGGGGACGATTGGGTGTGGCTGCATCT
>JBAXGE010000062.1:0-12657 GCA_037139555.1 Phycisphaerae bacterium | reverse complement strand
TCATCGGGCGTACCTACCTGCTCGATGCGGCCTTTGTTCATAATCACAATCCGGTCGGCCACTTCCAGCGCTTCTTCCTGATCGTGGGTGACGAACAGACTGGTCACGTGAATTTCTTCATGCAGTTTGCGCAGCCAGCGGCGGAGTTCCTTGCGGACCTTGGCATCCAGCGCCCCGAAAGGCTCATCCAACAAGAGCACACGCGGGCGCGAAGCCAAAGCCCGGGCCAGCGCGATGCGCTGGCGCTGCCCGCCGGAAAGCTGGGAGGGATAACGCTGGGCGGTGTTTTCCAACTGCACCAGCTTGAGCAGTTCCATGACGCGGTGTTGCACCTCATCGCGCGGCGTCTTGCGCACGCGCAAGCTGAACGCCACATTTTCAAAAATGGTCATGTGGCGGAACAGAGCGTAATGCTGAAAGACAAAGCCCACGTTACGTTGCCGGGCGTGGCGCTCGGTGGCGTCCTCACCATCGAACAGCACCTGGCCGGCATCGGCATATTCCAGCCCCGCGATAATCCGCAGCAGCGTGGTTTTACCCGAACCCGACGGCCCCAGTAGCGCCACCAACTGGCCCCCGGGCGCTTCCACACTGACATCGTCGAGCGCTTTGAAACTGCCGAATAACTTGCTGATATTTTTTACCGTAATACTCATAAGACGCACTCCTTAATGACGCACGCGCGAACCGACCGTACCATCACTGACCCGTTCCAATATCACCTTGGCCACCAAGGTGATTAACGCCACCACCACCAGAATGGTACTGAGGGCAAAGGCACTGGTGAGGGAAAAATCTTCCCATAATTGGTGAATCCGCAGTGGGATGGTGGTGTTCTGACCGCGTACATTGCCAGACACCACATTAACCGCGCCAAACTCACCCAGCACCCGGGCGTTGCACAGGACCATACCGTACAGCAGGCCCCACTTCATATTGATCAGGGTGATCCGGAAAAACATCTGCCAGCCACTGGCCCCAAGCGTGATGGCCGCCTGCTCTTCCTGCGAACCCTGCGACTCCAATACCGGAATCAACTCCCGGGCCACAAACGGCAGCGTGACAAATGCCGTGGCCAGCACCACGCCCGGCCAGTTGAAAATAATCTGACCATTGAGCCAATTCAGATACCAGACGGCATATTGCCCACTCCCGGCCTGGGCCCAAGTCTGCTCATGCGCCCACGCCAGCGCCTGGGCGATATACCCCTGAGCACCGAACAGAATCACAAACAACATCCCCGCCACCACCGGCGAAACCGCAAAGGGCATATCAATCAGCGTCAACAGTGCGGCCTTGCCCCGAAATTTGAACCGCGTCACCAACCACGCCACGGCCACCCCAAAAATGGTATTCAACGGCACCACCACGGCCATCAAAAACAGCGACATCCCGATGGCATTGAGATTGAATTGGACTTCCTGAATCTGGGTGGACTCGCCGGAGGCGAAAAACGTGCTGAGATAACGCTGCCAGCCATTGGCAAAAGCCTGCACAAAAATGTTGCCTACCGGTATGATGATGAATACGCTCATGAAGGCCACGACGAAACCAATGAGGCTCCATTTGAGCCACCACGGGTCCCGGCGAGGGTCTTGACGGGTGAAATTTTCAGCACTACCGGACATTACTCAGACTACTCCTATCGGTTTTATATGTAATTAGTATAGCAGATACAGAACAAGGGTCAAATGGGCTAAAAGTGGGGTTTTTGAGACCATTTATTCGCAATAACGCAATGGTTCCAACGGGACGAAAATCTGGAACGGTAACGCCTCGCGAGCTTACGCGTCCTGCATCTGGCCGGTCAGATACGAATCGAACGAGGTCAAATCCAGCAAGCCGTGGCCGGAGAGGTTGAAGAGGATAACCTTCTTTTCGCCGGTGGCTTTGGCCGCGAGGGCTTCGTCAATGGCCACGCGGATGGCGTGGCTGGATTCCGGCGCGGGGATCATGCCTTCGGCGCGGGCGAACATCATGGCCGCCTCGAATACTTTGGTTTGCGGACACGAGACCGCTTCGCACAAGCCTTGCTTATAGGCGTGGCTGACGGTGGGCGCCATGCCGTGGTAACGCAGCCCGCCGGCGTGGATGCCCGGCGGCATAAAGTCATGGCCCATGGTATACATCGGCATCAGCGGAGTGGTGCCAGCGGTATCGCCGAAGTCATAGCGGAATTCCCCCTTGGTCAGCGACGGACAGGCCGTGGGTTCGACGGCGACAATGCGGGTGCGTTTGCTTTCGTGCAGATTGCGGTGAATGAACGGGAAGGCGATCCCGGCAAAGTTGCTGCCGCCGCCGGCGCAGCCAATGACCACATCGGGATATTCCCCGGCCAGTTCCATCTGCTTGATGGCTTCCAGACCGATCACACTCTGGTGCATGCAGACATGATTCAGCACACTACCCAGCGCATAGCGGGTATTCTGGCTCTCGAAACAGTCTTCGATGGCCTCGGAGATGGCGATCCCCAGCGAACCATTGGTATCGGGCATATCGGCCAACACCTTGCGGCCATAGGCGGTATGACTACTGGGGCTGGCATGTACCGTGGCTCCCCAGGTCTGCATCAGCAATTTACGGTAGGGCTTCTGGTGAAAGCTGACCTTCACCATATAGACCACACATTCCAACCCGAAGAAATTACACGCCAGCGCCAGCGACGCCCCCCACTGCCCGGCGCCGGTTTCGGTGGCCAGACGTTTGATGCCGGCCTGCTTGTTGTAATACACCTGCGCCACGGAGGAATTGGGCTTATGACTGCCCACGGGGCTGGCACCTTCGTACTTGTAATAAATATGGGCCGGGGTGCCCAGGGCCTTTTCCAACCGCACCGCCCGCAGCAGCGGCGTGGGCCGCCAGAGGGCGTAGATATCGCGGACTTCCTGGGGAATCTCGACCCAGCGGTCCTGACACATTTCCTGCTCAACGATAGGTTCACAGAAGATACGGCTCATGTCGCCGGGGGTAATGGGCTGACGCGTGCCGGGGTGCAGGGGCGGCTGCATGGGAACGGCAAAATCCGCTGGCAGGTTATACCAGTGGGTGGGAATATCATTTTGATTCAGGCGAAAGTGCGATGCGATCATGGCTCATACCTCATACAAAAACCACTAAGATGTCCGGTATTATGGCGGGAAACCCGCGAGATTGCGAGTGCAGGGATCCGCTGGGGGAAATTGCCCCTGAATGTGCCGGAGGCACGGGATAAAACCGGGAAATTACGGTTTTTAGGGACGATTCAGCCGGAGATTTCGCGGGTCCGGCATCACTTCAGCACCCGATCCGGCTGGTAATACAAACTATGTAACTTCAGCCACGCCAGGGCCAGTTCCTTATCCGCCACCCACATGTAACCACCGCGCTGCTCCGCTGGCACTGCGCTGGCGGGTTTGATCAAGTCCGCAAGGTTGATCGTGCCCTGCACGGTATCAAACACCGGCGTCACCTCGTCGGGCCAGGGAATCTGCTTATAGGCTCCCTGCGCATCCTGCCGCAGTGCAAACCACTTGGAGCCCAGCAGTTCCTCTGGCGCACGCGGATGGATCAAATAGCCGCTTTCCCGTTTCACATTCAGTAGCGTCGTGGGCTTATCCGTCGGATAGCTGTCTTTCGGCACGCGCAACTCCATCGCCTTATCAATGAACTTGGCCTCGTAATCCCACACATCCGTGCAGCGGATCAGCCGATGACTCTTCTCCATCGGCTTGCCGAAGTTCGGGTACAGGTAGTAGTCCGGGTAATACCCATGATCAACCCCGTAGATCACCATCTGATGGCAGAGCCAGTTGGTCTGCGTGTTGTAGTTGAGCAAACTGGGCCGAACCGCACGGTACCACGTGCCATCCCATTCCGACAGGCCCTGCACCGACAGATGCATGACGCTCTCTTCCTTGCCCGCCTTTGACCACTTCTCCATCGGCCAGTTCGGCGTCTCGCCGTGGTGGTTGAGGGAGGCGATCACCCGGTCCGGGAACCACCAGGTGGTGCGGAAGGGAAACCGTCCGCGTGACGACTTGCCCAGCGTGATCCAGGGCGCATGGCGGAACTCGGCAATGCCGGTCTTGGTCGCACACAGATCGAGAATCGTGGCCATGGTCTGGTCGGCCACCGTCGGCGGGTCGGAACGCTCGAGCACCTTGCCCCCGAGTTGCTGCAGGTAAACGATGCCGATCTCCTGCCGGGTCGCCACCTCGCGGATGGCTTTATACTCGCCGATCCGCACCAGGTCCGTGTTGTTGGGGAACATCAGTACGGCCCGGATGCGCTTGGCCTCCGGCGGGGTCCACACCAGCACATCCGCCTCGGGTGACTTGAGTTGCTGTTCCGGCTTGGCCTCCTTCCACGATTCAACCGTCTCGCGCGGAAGTTTGAACCCGACCGGCCAATACGGCAGCAGGGCATAATCACCGGCCGCCGGCTGCGTGGCTGGCGCTGCGGCCGACTGGGCCAATACCACAAAGCTAGCAACCATGACCAGCAACATAACGAAAAGAGCTTTGTACATGGGTTGGCCTCTAAAAACGGAACTGGCTAATCAGCAAGCACGCGGGTTCGATCCTTTGAGCATAAATATCCCCAAGGGGTCCGTCAAGCATTTTCGCGTTGCGCCGCGACGGTTATTGGGCCCCATGGGTTGAAACCCAGTCAGCCCGCAGCAGGCCGTAATCCACTTCATCATGATATTCGCCCCACTTGCAGCGGTGATCGCGGCGGGTACCTTCGCGGGTCATACCGATTTTCTCCATCACGCGGCCACTGGCGAGATTGTTGCCGAAGTGGCAGGAGGAGATTTTGTGTAAGTTGGGAATGTGGGAAAAGGCGAAATCCACCACAGCGCGGGCGGCCTCGGTGGTGTAACCCCGTCCCCAGAAGGGAACCCCGAGCCAATAACCCAACTCGCTGCGCTGATTGGTCGCATCGGTGCCCAGACCAATGCACCCGATCAGTTCGCCGGTGGGTTTCAGAGTTATGGCAAAAGTGTAATTGTGGGACAGGGCATTGCGCTCATGCTGGCCGATCCAGACTTCCGCAGCGCCATCGGGATAGGGATGGGGAATCAGCGCGGTCGTCGCCGCCACCCGCCGATCCCCGGCCAGCAGTTGCACCCGGGGCGCATCCGCCAGCGTCATGGGCCGCAAAGTCAACCGGGCGGTGGTAAGTGTGGGAATCGCGGACAAAAGTAGCTCCTGACATATATGACTTGCGAAGATTATGGCATTCGTGAACCGGGAAAAGCTATTCGTATTATGTTGCGGTGCGTGGATGGGGTCAAGGTGAGAAGAAATGAAATCAGGAATTAACGCGGCACATCAGCGTGCGCGTTAATTCACTCGCGGCTGCGCAGCACGTACATCAGCCCCAGAATGCAGATGCCTACCACCCACATCAGCAGGATATCGGAGATGAAATAGAGATAGGTGCCCAGCACCAGTCCGCCCAGCAGGCCCACGGCGGACTTTTGTTTGAAGCCATAGGTGATGGTGGCCATACTTACCATGCTGAAAAACATCATGGTCAGAAGATATCCAGCGCTGATGTCCATAGCACTATCTTACCCGTGCGGCCCGGTCCGGGCGCGGGGAGGGCGATTATTTCGCCCGTCGGGCGCATTGCCAGGCATAAAGCGAACGTGGGGCCACACATTGGCCGGGGGATTCGACCCAGCCCCAAGCTTCCTGCATCGGTCCGGCTACTTCACCGGCGGGGCCTTTGTAGGTCAGGGCCTGACCATAGGCCCCGTGCACACCCGCGGCGATAAAGCCGGGGACGTTCTGGTAATCCGCCGCGATGGCGTAGCGCTGCCATGGCTTATACGGGTTGTAATGCCCGCACCGCCAGTTCCACAGCACCATACCCGGCCCCTGACGGGGCGGGACGGCGTTGGCCGAACCCCCGCCAAAATTGATCCCCCCTTGCAGGGCATCATACAGATTATCGCAACCGATCCCGCCGTGCAGATCAATCCCGCTGGGTTCATCCATGCTGCAATCCACCAGCGCATTACCGCTGCCGGTGCCCTGCACATTAAACGCGTGCATATTGTGGCCCGCGTGACTCGCCAGCAACAAATTCCCCGTGCTGCGCCCGGCGATTACAAAGCCATTATGGCCGAGGTTGCCGATGATGCGGCTCTGACGGATCACACAGCCCAGACAATCGTGCAGCCCCACAGCGCTGGTGGTGCTTTCGTGTAACAGATTCTCTGCCCAGCCGCCGCGCACGCGTTTGAATTGCACCTGATCCCAACCGTTGTCATGTTCGCCGTTCTTATGATGGACAAAGAAACCGCCCCACAGCCCGCGCATGTGCAGGTTCGTGACCCCCGCGCCGGTAATCATGGGGAACGCGCACAAGTCGGCGGGCCATTGCGTGATGCTGCGATGCAGCGGCGCGTCGAGCGTTACGCACTCACCGGCTATGGCGGTGATGGTACAAATCTGGCTGACCAGTTCCTTGCCCGCGCCCTGCCAGTTTTGGGCCACAGCCACATACCCCTGCACCAGATCCCGTGCCAAAGAACCATCGGCCGTTTCGAGCTGGCGGAGCAGATAACTGCCCCCCACCCGCAAAGCGCTGGCATCGGCCACGGTGATCGTCAATTCCCCGCGCAGCCCGGCGGTGACGGCCGTCAGGGCATGCGGTTCGGAGCGGTCATCAGGCCCGATAATCAGCAGCGGGTGTTCGCCCGCGCGCCAGGGTTGCTTGGGATCAGGCGTATCACTGTAACGGTGATTGACCAACACCGTCCCATCAGGGCCGGTACCCGCACCGCGCAGAATCACGCGATCATGCCGAATCCGCAGCGCGGGCAACTTGGCGTCCACATTGCAATCCAAAATGCCGGGCGGCAATTGCACCACCCCCCCGCCGGCCGCACCAGCGGCATCCAGCGCCGCCTGAATCGCGGGCAGGGCCTCCTGACCACTATCGCCGCGCACGCCATAGTCCTCGGCCTGAATCACCGGCAGTCCCACGGTGGGATCGGTAGTACCCCGGCCAGCATAGGAATAATCATACAAACGGCTGCGCGAACCTTCACGGGCAAAGATTTCGAGAATCTCCAAGCGGGTCTGGGCGATGCCCCGGCTGACGGGAAGCGCCGGAACGTAGCGCGTGGTGACGTTGCCGGTGATGGCCTGATCCGCAAAAGTGCCGGTATAGGTGCCCGTGTCGCCAGCGAGCTGAACCGTGATTTTCATCGCCCCGCCGATCACCACCCAGGGATCGGGATCAATCCGGCCATCAGCCACGTAGGTACTCGGCCCGGTGGCGGTAAGGGTAAATTCGTGCAGACTCCCCACCAGTGTGGGCGTCAGGCCCAGGCCTTCGCGGTCCCAGATGCCATCGCGCCGCCGCCATTCAAACGTCACATCATGCATACGGCCACGGGAACTTACCACGGCTTGGCAGGTGATAAACCAGATTCCATTGGGCGTGAAAACGGGGTCGGACATGCGGCGACATCCTTGCTAAAGACCGGTTTGGCCCGAGGTGCGGGCTCAAAACCCTAACTATTCTCCCCGCCCGGCATCCGGGGGGCAACCGGGTGCTATGATTACTTGGAAAATCTTTGCCTCAGGCAGAACAGGAAACGTCGTCATGGAAACACCTCCCGCCCAAACGCTTAATTTGTTGGATTTGGTCGCCTATCAGCCCGGCGCGGTGGTCAGCCGCGTGATCCTGAAGCAAAAGACCGGAAATGTGAGTCTCTTTGCCTTCGCGGCCGGGCAGGAACTCAGCGAACATACCGCCCCGTTTGCTGCGCTGGTCCAGGTGCTGGAAGGCACGGTGGATATCACCATTGCCGGGCAGGTACACCCGACGCAGGCCGGTGAGATCATCCTCATGCCTGCCCATCAGCCCCACGCACTCAAGGCTCAGACCCCCATGAAAATGGTCCTGACGATGCTCCGGGACCAGGCATAATTCCCCGGATTCGCACAACCCTGCAAGTTTCCGTTACCATATAGTCCCATGGTTATTGGTCAGACAGTTTTTTTAACGAGTTGAGGAAACCATGCCCGGTATTGCTCCGTCGGATCCATTTTTACACGCCAAAATAGAGGCCCTGCATGACACCGCGTTGCAGCGGAAATTTCGCAAGCTGGCGCCCCTGCCGGTGGGCGCGGTATTTTTGCCCTGGCCGGGCATGACCGAAGCGGATGCCCGGCAGCAATTCCGCACCATGAAGGAACTGGGTTTCACCTGTCTGAAACAAACCGTCGGCACGCCCGAATGGCCGGCGGAAAAGATTCTGCATATCGCGCTGGATGAGGGGTTGTGGCCGTTCTGGTATGCCGAGGGTGGCTTTGCCGATATTACCCCCGAATTACTGACCCAGTTGGGCCTGCCGGCGGACATGGAGATTGATGCCGCGCTGGCCCATCCCAAGGTCTTGGCCCACCAACGGGAGTTGATCCGCCAGCGCATCGGCCGGCCCGGCCCGGCGCCGGTGATACCGCACATGGCCAAACCCCACACCGGCTCACGCGATGCCACCTGGGTGCCCGGTATGGTGGATGATTTCAAAGGCTATGAACTGGACCCCGAATCGGTGCCCGAGTTTGTGCGCTGGCTGGAACAAACCTACGGCTCCGTCACCGCCCTGCAAACGGCGTGGAACGCCCAGCATGTCGGCCTGGGCGGTCGGCAGTTGCTGAATTGGCAGGATTGGGTTCAGGTCGAAGCGGGAATCCGCGCAGGTTTTCTCGGCCATGATTATCGGCGCATCCGCGATGTGCTGCGCTTCCGGGCGGATCGTTATCTGCAGCGCGTGACGCAAAAAGTGCAAGCCCACCAACAGATAGACCCCGATGAACCCATCCGGGCGGGCGGGGAAATGGGGCTGTTTCTGCCCTTCGCCTATCGTGGCATGGATATGGAAGGCGTGGCGGAAGCCATGGCCGAGGGGGGCAGTTTTTACCCTTCGATGCACCTGGCGTGGCATTTTGAAGAGGTCGCCTTCGAAGTCGTCCGGCCCGTATATATGCAATCCCAGATCGCTGCGGACTGGGCCAAGGGCATCTGGACCGCCACGTGGGAATCCACCGGTGGGCCACAATTTTTCTCCGGCGGTAAATCCCCCTTCGTCGAAGAAACACGCAATACCCAACCCGGATTCACCACCGACGAAAACACCATCACCCAATTGATGCTCTCGTGGCTGGCCGCAGGCTTCAAAGGCTTTGGCCTGTGGACTTGGAACGCGCGGACCGCCGGCTGGGAAGCCGGGGAATATGCCCTGCTGGACCGCAACCGCAACGTGACCCCGCGGGCCATTCAGGCCGGCGCCATCGGTAAAGCGGCCGTGAAATATCGCCGTGAACTCTGGAACGCCCACAAAGAACCGCTGGTGGGCGTCTTGCAGGACTGGGAAAATGACGCCATCTGGGCGGCCATGGCGGTGTCGGGGCGCACGTATTATCGCACGCTGCCGGTACGGGCACGCATCGGCGTTAGCCGGGCGCTGATCAACGCCAATATCCCGTGGGAATATGTCACCCCGCGCAACCTGCAGCGCGGACTGGGACCACGTTATCGGATTATCTATGTACCCGCGTTTATCGCCCTGAGTGCGGAGTTACAAAAGCTGCTGCATGATTACGTACAAGCGGGCGGACGCGTGGTGCTGGACCTGCCGGGCGCGTATTTCGATGGCCACGGCGTGGTGTTCAACACCGACCGCGGCAGTGTTTTTGAACAGACCTTCGGTGTGGTGCTCAACGAATTTCATTATGCCAACGACAATACCCCCTACAGCATTAACGGGGTGAATATCACCCCCGGCTTTACCGCCCAACTCACCCCCACCACCGCGCGGGTGCTGGCCAAGTATGGCGAATATGACCGCCCGGCCATCACGGAAGCCCAGGTGGGCAAGGGGACAGCCGTCATCATCGCCGCCCAAGCCAGCTTGAATTGCTACCGGCCGGGGAATGAGGACATGGAACATCTGCTGGTGGCCAACACCCTGGGCGCATACCGTTCGCCGTTCGCTTGCCCCGGTGCGCTGGTCTACCGTCTGGCCAGTCCCACGGCGGATCACTACTTCCTGATCAATGATAACGCCACCACAACGGTGACCCTGGACACCAAGGCGTATCACTATACCCGTATGACCGACGCGGTCACCGGTGTGGCGCTGGATCTGGGGTCGCCACTCACACTGGCCGGGCATTCGGGCCGCTGGTTGCGGCTGGAAAAATAACGCGGGTCGGAATTTCGGGCCGGGCGCTTTGGGCGTTTGCCCTGCGGCGCTTATATTCATGGCATGCACAGCAAGCATTTTATTCGCCGGGGCTGGTTGGCTCTGGTTTTGATCCTCCTCATCACCGTCAGCGCGTATGGGCGCGCCGGGGGCGGGGAAAGTTTCAGCAGTGGCGGAGGCTCGTCCGGAGGTTCATCTTGGGGCAGTGGTTCCGACTCTTCGGACGGTGGTGGGAGTAGTTTTGATCTCACCGATCCGGTGGATGTGTGTATTCTCACCGCCATTGGTTTGGCGTTTCTGATCAGTTACCTGTTCAAATACCTGCGCGGTAACAAATACCTCCAAGTTCCCGGCGCGACCCTGGATGATGCCCCCCCGCGTGCGGACCAGTCCACCCGGATCTACAATCCCTCCAGTTCCGTACTCCAGCCCACAGCGCCCAGCAATGTATATAAGGCCATCGCTGCCCTGAGTGTGCGCGATCCGCGTTTCGATCATGACAAATTCTACACCCGCGTCCGGGCGGGGTTTATCGCTCTGCAAAATGCCTGGTCCGAGCAGAATCTCGACCCGGTGCGGTCCTTTATCTCTGATGCTATCTACGAGCGTTTCACGCTGCAATTCGCCGAACAGCGGTTTCTGGGCTATCGCAATGATCTGAGCCAGATCGGCGTGCTCGGGGTGCTGCTGATGCACGCGGAATCTGATGGGGTCTATGACATCGCCACGGTGCGGATCAATGCCGCAGCGCTGGACCGCCGGCTGAATATGGAAGGCCGGGTACTCAGTGGCAACATCACCCCCGAACCGTTCACCGAATATTGGACCTTTGTGCGTAAATGCGGGGCGAAATCCGTCACCACTGGCCTGATGGAAGGCAACTGCCCCAATTGCGGCGCGGCCCTCAAGATCAACCAAAACGCCCAGTGCGACCACTGTCACGCGGAACTGCGCGGCGCGCTGTACGATTGGGTGCTGACCGAAATCACCCAGGCGCAGGAATGGCAGCGGGCGATTACGCCAGCGCTGCCGCTGCTGCCCATTCTGCGGCAGCGCGATTCCGACTTCACCCCCGCCGATCTGGAAGACCGGGTGTCGGTGATGTTCTGGCGCGTGCTGGCCGCCCAGCGTCTGGGGTCGGTGAATCCGCTGCGCAAGGTGGCCGATCATGGCTTTATCGCCTGGTTTGCCCCGCAAGTAACCCAGACCGTCAACGGCCAACGGCAATGCTATCTGGATGCGGGTGTGGGCTCGGTGACCACTATCGCCCTCAAGCCCGGCAGTACCCAACGCCCCGATCGGGCGCTGGTGGAAATCCACTGGTCCGGCGTCGCGTATCGGCTCAGTGCTGACCGCCCCCCGCAACCCATTTCCGAAAATCGCCCACGGTACAGTTGGTATCTGCTGCAACGCACCGCCCTGTGCGTGACCAATCCCAAGCAGGCCATTACTTCGGCCCACTGCCCCAACTGCGGCGCCCCGCTGACGGTCACCGAATCCGACGCGTGCGAATACTGCAATACCCCGCTGGCCGATGGGCTGCATGGCTGGCTGCTGGAAGCCATCCGCCCGCATAACGATCCCGAACTGCGACAGATCATGGACTTGTAAGGCACCCGCGACCGGTTTAAGTTTCAGCATCTTTCTTTCTGGGCACCACGGTAATCTGTCCGCTGTTTTCCAATACCGCCACCAAGACTTCATCCGCCGTGGTACAGCCGGCCGCGCGCAGGGCGGCGTTGAGTTCGTGGGTGGTCATTTTCATTTCCCGCATCGCCTCACGCTGAATGTTGCCGCGGTGCACCAAAATGACGGGCCGGCCTTCCACAATGGCCTCCAGCCGTTTGTTGCGGAAGGTCAGCCAACTGACACCGTAATTCAGCGCCACCAACGTGACCGCCAGAATAATCCCACCCAGCACCGAATTATCGCCCCCATTCATGGAATTCTGCACGGCGTTGCTCAAGACCAGCAGCAACACCAGATCAAACGGCGCCAACTGCCCCACCTGCCGTTTGCCGGTGACCCGCAGCAACACCAGCATAAAGACATAGACCACGGCGGCCCGCACCACAAACTCCCACCACGGCAGACTTAATATCCACATACTTAACTCCTACGTTCACGAGTCAGGGTTCTATCTCCCGGCAGCAAAACGAGCTAACACGATCCACCAGCATAACCTGAAGGTCCATAATTCGTATCTACGCAATATGAACCCACAGGTTTTATTATCCGCCTCCCGTACATGTAACAGGTCTGTGGAATATTTATCGTCAATGCATTTCTCTACACATCAACTACGATTATAGTAACCGCCAATGAAGCACTTACACAATTTACCGCTGCAACGCTATATCCTGCTGGCCGGGGTGCTGGTCTGTACCCACGTTTATGGCCGGGCGGGTGGTGGTGGGCATTTCAGCGGGGGTGGACACTCTTCCGGG
>JBAXGE010000061.1:0-12704 GCA_037139555.1 Phycisphaerae bacterium | reverse complement strand
GCGGGCCTGACCAACATCGTGCTCAAACCCAAGCCCGAATATATTGCCGTACTCGCGAGTTTCAAAGACCCTCTCTACGCTCAGATTGCCGCCGCACTGCCGGCCGGTAGCACTGTGGCCGATTACGTCACCAGTCTGGATATCACTGCGACCAAAGCCTGACGCAGAAAGACAGCCATGACCGGCATCACCCAAAAGCTCACGTTTCTTGACCGCTATCTGACGCTGTGGATATTTCTGGCCATGGGCGTGGGCGTGGCCATCGGTTTTTTCGTGCCTACCGCGCACACTCTGATCAGCCGCTTTGATGTGGGCACCACCAATGTCCCGCTGGCCATCGGTCTGATTCTGATGATGTATCCCCCACTGGCGAAAGTAAAGTATGAGCAATTGGGCAAAGTTTTCCGCGATGGCAAGATTCTCGGCCTGTCGCTGGTCCAGAATTGGTTGATCGGCCCGGTGCTGATGTTTGTGCTGGCAGTCCTGTTTCTTTCGGGTCATCCCCAGCTTATGGTCGGTCTGATCATGATGGGCATCGCGCGGTGTATCGCAATGGTGCTTGTGTGGAACGAACTGGCCCGGGGCAGCCGCGAATACGCCGCCGGTCTGGTGGCGCTGAACAGTGTGTTCCAAGTATTGACCTACGGCATCCTGGCGTGGTTATTGGTCACCGTGGTTCCCGCCTGGCTGGGTTATGACCTTTCCGTGGTGCAGGGCGTTGGAGGCAAGACGCTGGCCGATATCACCATCGGCGAAATCTTCGGCAGCGTCATGATCTATCTGGGCATCCCCTGTGCGGCGGGAGTCCTTAGCCGGGTTATACTTCTGCCGCTGATGGGGGCCACGTGGTACGACACCATATTCATTCCCCGCATCGCACCCATCACCCTGATCGCGCTCCTGGCGACCATTGTGATTATGTTCAGTTTCAAGGGCAACCAGATCGTGCAATTCCCCATGAAGGTAGTGCTGGTGGCGATCCCACTCACCATCTACTTCGCAGTGATGTTCTTCATCAGTTTTTTTATGGCGTGGAAACTTGGGGCCGATTACCAGCGCAGTGCCACTCTGGCGTTCACTTCGGCGGGGAACAACTTTGAACTCGCCATTGCCGTCGCCATCGCGGTTTTTGGGATCAATTCCGATGTGGCGTTTGCCACGGTCATCGGCCCGCTGGTGGAAGTGCCGGTGTTAGTGGGTTTGGTCAATGTGTCACTGGGTTTGCGGAAACGGCTGTTTGCGTTAAGCCAAGATCAGACCGAGGAACCGGCGTGCAACCGTTGTCCCTAAATATGGCGTTCACCTGATCGGCCCTTGCATCACTTCGTCAATGGCACAATTTCCGATGAACTCACATTACTCGGTAGCGGCTTGCCTACCGTCCCCGACGTAACATTGGACGTATTCTGGGTATTCAGCGACGCCAGGCCGAGTGCCCGCGCGATGATGTCCGCCTGCTCTGCCACATGGCGTTCGTGCGAACCACTGGCAGGGCTGGCCGAGGGCTTGCGGCCCACATACACCAGCTTCTGCATGCCTTCCCAGTAATAGTGCAGCTTGGCGCCGATGAAGGGATATACCCCGTTGTTACGCGGTTCTTCCTGCACCCACAGCACTTCCACGCCCTTGGGATAGGTCTGCGAAATTCGCTGCAAGTCCTCGATGGGGAACGGATAAATCTGTTCCAACCGCAGAATCGCCACATCCTTGATGCCCTGCTTGGTGCGTTCGGCCAGCAGTTCATAGTAAATCTTGCCCGAGCAGACCAGCACCCGTTTAATCTGGCTCTTGTCGGTCAATTCCACTTCGTCAATCAAATCAATAAAGCCCGGCGCGGCGAACTCGTCCAGCGTACTCACCGCCAGTTTGTTGCGCAGCATACTCTTGGGCGTCATCACAATCAACGGCCGGCGATAGGCACGCTTCATCTGGCGGCGCAGCATGTGGAAATACTGGGCCGGGGTGGACGGATAGACCACCTGCATATTGTCTTCCGCGCACAGTTGCAGGAACCGTTCCAGCCGGGCATGGCTGTGTTCGGGGCCCTGACCTTCATAACCATGCGGCAGCAGCAATACCAGGCCGTTATACTTGCCCCACTTGCTTTCCGCGGAACTCAGATACTGGTCCAGAATCGGCTGGGTCATGTTCACAAAATCGCCGAACTGCGCTTCCCACATAATCAGCGCATGCGGGTCCGCCGAGGCCATGCCATATTCAAACCCCAGCACCGCAAACTCGGTCAGCGGGGTGTTCACGATCATAAACCGCGCCCGGCCTTCGGCCATCTTGGCCAACGGGCAATAGGGCCGGCCGTTCTGGTGATCAAACCAAACCGCGTTGCGATGGCTGAAGGTACCCCGGCAAACATCCTGCCCGGTCAGGCGCACCCACGTGCCCTCATCAATCAGCGAACCCAGCGCCAGCATCTCGCCCGTGCCCCAGTTAATCTCGCTCTCCTGCGTCACCGATTCCACCCGCTGCTGCATCATCTTGGCCACGGTAGGATGAACATTAAAACCTTCCGGCACGCGGCAGAGGGTCTCGGCCAGCGCACGAAGTTTTTCCTTACTCACCCCAGTCTGGGCATGCCAATCCTTGCCGGGACTGGCCAAATCCTTCCACGCGCCATAGACCGGCGGGGGATTATCCGACGGCTTGAAATTCTTGGCATATTCCAGCGCGTCTTCCAGTTGTTTGTGCAGCGTGGCGGTGTATTCATCCACTTGCGCCTGAGTAACCACACCCGCAGCAATCAGCCGTTGGGCATAAATCTGCCGCACGGTGGGATGATTGGCAATTTCACGCGCCATCACCGGCTGGGTCACGGAAGCATCATCCAATTCATTGTGCCCGCGCCGGCGATAGCAGACCAGATGAATAATCACGTCCGCCTTGAATCGCTGCCGGAAGGCAATTGCCAGCCGGCCCGCATAGGCCACGGCTTCGGGATCATCGGCATTCACATGGAACACCGGCGCCTGAATGGACTTGGCCATGTCGGAGGGATAACGCGTGAAACGCCCATCCGACGGATTGGTGGTAAAGCCCACCTGATTGTTAATGATGACATGGATCGTCCCGCCAGTGGCATAGGCGTCCAGTTCGGACATATGCAGCGTCTCGGCCACGATCCCCTGCCCGGCAAAAGCCGCATCGCCATGGATCAACACCGGCACCGTGCGCAGCCGCTCGAAATCGCCCTTGCGCGCCTGCTTGGCGCGGCAGATGCCTTCCACCACGGGATTGACCAGTTCCAAGTGACTGGGATTCGCCGCCAGCGACAAATGGATCACCTTGCCCGAGGGCGTGCGGTGATCGTAGGCATAGCCCAAGTGGTATTTCACATCACCATCACCCGGATGCGTGGTGGTCTTGCGGCCCAGCACTTCGGACATCATTTTTTCGTACGGCTTGCGCAGCGTGTGGGTCAGCACATTCAAGCGCCCGCGGTGGGCCATACCAAAGAGCATTTCATCCACCCCTAAATCCGCGCCGAGATGAATCACCTCGTCCAGCAGATTGATCAGGGTGTCGCCGCCTTCATTGCTGAAGCGCTTGACCGTGGGGAAACGCTTGTGCAGGAAGGTTTCAAAATCTTCCGCTTGAATCACCCGCTTGAGCAGTTCGAACCGCTGTTCGGGACTGAAGTCCAGTTTATTCAGCCGCGGTTCCATTTGTTCCTGCAACCACTGCCGGTGCTCGGGATCGCGGATTTCCATATACTCGACCGCGAACGTGCCGCAGTAGGTTTGCCGCAGCATGGTAATCAGCTCGCGCAGCGTACAGCGATCCCCACCCGAACGGAAAATGCTCGCATTCACCATCCGATTCAGATCGGCCTCTTCCAGCCCGAACTCTTTAAGCTCCAAAAACTTGTGCCGTTGCACGTTGTGGCCCAGCGGGTCAAGATGCGCAATCAGGTGGCCATATTCCCGGTACGCCTGAATCAAATCATTGAGCTGCAAATCCATCTTGCCGATCTTGCCCGGCCCTTCCAGCGGCGATACCCCGGCCAGATCAAAGCCGGCAAAAAACGCCGCCCACTGGGCATCCACGCTGTCCCGGTCAGCGCGGTAGTTGTTGTAGAGCTGTTCCAAATAACCATAATTACCGGCCGTGACCGCTTCCAGGGGCGACATCGAAACTGGTGTTGAACTCACAACTCACCTCAATGCGAAAATGAAACTATAAATTGCTCTTAACATAGTATGCCTGAGGTCCGCAGATTTCCCAACCATACAGGCCTATTTTTATCCTAATTCTGAGGTGTAACCTTTGCGGACATTTCATTTTTGCGTATTGTTTACCCCGAGTTCCAAGCCTATCATCAGATATCTTTATCCGAGGTATCGCCATGGACATGCTATTAGCCCAAATTATTGATGTTGTTAAGCCCCTCAACCCCGATGCCGTCCACCTGAACTGGACCGCCATCATCATGCGTTGGCTGCACATCATCTCCGCCTGTCTCGCCATCGGCGTGCCGCTTTTTGTCCGGTTCGTCATGCTGCCCGCGGCCCGGGGGACGATGGAAGTGGAAACCATCGACAAGTTCCGCGCCGCAGTGAATCGCCGCTGGAGCAAATTCGTCTATTTGATGATCGCCCTGTTTCTCATCAGCGGTATCTATACGTTCTTCGTGGTGGCGCGTTGGAACGGCCCGGAATTCACCCCCGCAGCGCGGAAACTCTATCACATGCTGTTTGGGATCAAAACCCTCATGGCGCTGGGGGTATTCTTCCTGGCTTCGGCGTTGGCCGGACGGGCAGCGCTGTTCGCAAGTATCCGCGCTCGCAGTTCGCTCTATCTGGCGTTGCTGATTGTGTTGGGATTAGGCGTGGTGGCCATCTCGGGCATCATGCGCTATCTACCTTAAGCAATCTTCCGCTGGGCCTGCATAATCGCCCGCAGGCGTTCTAATGCACGCTCTTCCAATTGTTTCACCCGCGCCTTGGTGATACCCATCTTGGCGCCGATTTCGGCCAGACTCAGCGCCGCCGATGTGGCCCCCAGACCAAAGTGGGCTTCCAGCAATTCCCGGTCGCGCGGCAACATGGCCGCCAGCGCCCGGTGCAAGTCCGCATTTTCCAGCATACTGTGCACCTGATCGGTCACCGCGATGTCGTCACCTTTATTCACCCCGGCCAGATATTCCTCCTGCCCGGTGATCAGGTGATAATCGCTGCGGGCAATCTGATCGCTGCGGTCGCGCGCAAAATTCTTGGTGATGGCATACGAGGCATAGGTGCTGAACTTCACCCCGCGGGCAAAGTCGAAACGATCCACCGCCCGCATCAGCCACATGGCCCCATCGCTGACCAGTTCCAGCAGATTATCCCCGGGCCGCAGATTCCGCCGGGCCACATGCACCACCACACGCAGATTGGCTTCCACCAATTGATTCTTCAATCCCCGCACCCGGTCCAGCAGCCGCAATATTTCCTGCCAGCGCGCCTCACTGGCAGCGCTTTCATCGAGCTGCAATTGCAGCAACCGGGCCTGATACTTCAGATAATTTAACTGCCGGAATGCATCGGCTTCCAATTCCGGGGGCAGAGGCGGGATGGCAAAGATGTCCCGCAGGGCCGCGGGCACATCCCGTGGGATGCGCGTCACCAGGGTATCCTCGGCCATTTCCCGCGCGCTGGCCAACACCCGCATGCGGGCTTCCTGTTGGGCCTGGGCGGGCAAATCGCGCAGGACGATTTCTTCGGCGTTGGGCAATTCATATAACGCGTTGGGGATGTACTCAATCGGTTCGCTGCGCAGGTGCCGTCGGCGGTCCTGCACGATCAGCGTATGCACCTCGCGCGGAGTAGAACCAACCTGCTGGGCAATCACACTCTCGTCCAGCCCCTGCTCATACAACGCCAGCACCTGTGTGCGCAGATCATCGCGGATCGGGTCCGCCGTGGGCGCGATGACCGGATGGTCGGGGTGCTCCATGTTGTAATTGCGGATGGTATAGCGCACGGCCTCGGGACTGCGTCCCAGCCGCGTGGCGATCCGCGTACAAATATCCCGCACCCGGCAGCGTTTGCGCTCGGCCATGCGACTGGCCCGGCGGATAATGATTTCTTTCTCGCGCGGCGTCAGTTGGCGGAAGTTCGCAGCATTTTCCACCCGCTGCGCCTGCTCGATGGCAAAGCGTTCGACATCCTGCAACAGAAAGCCCAGCTTGCGCCGGCCATCGGAGAAAATCAGTTTTTGCGCTGCCAACCCCGCCCGCCGCCAGCGTTGGATGGTCTTGCTGGAAACCCCGAACCGCTGCGACACCTGTTCCAATTGCAATACCGGCTCGCCAAGTTGATCGGCCCCAATGCTCAAGGTTTCGGAGATGGCTTCGATCAGCCGGCTTAAATCCGCGCGCAGGCCCAAACCCGATAATTTATGCTCCACCGGATGCGGCGGACGATAGCCGGTGATGCGGTAAAGTACGAATTCCCAAGGGTATACGCGGGTAGGGTCCACCTCGCGCAGCAACGCCTGACTGGCCGCGAGTTGCTCGCGCCGCTTGATTTCCGGCGAATAGGCCAACTGTTTGGCCAAGTCCGCGATTTTGTCGTCATGCCAGGACATGGTACGGTGACGACCTCCTTGCTATTAGATTATAATCCCTCGTATCGGATAGCAACTTAATTTCCGACAATCACTTGGAAGTTATTCGCTATTATGGAGAAGCCATTTTGCCCCAGCCCGTGCGGACCATCTTCCTGATCACCGATACCCAGCGCGGCGGCGTGCCGTTGGTGCTCAAGCAGCGCGTAATCTGGCTGCGCGAGGCGGGATTGGTGGACCCCATTGTTGTCTCCATCGCCCCCGCAGGGCCGATTTCCGACGAACTCAGCGCCGCGGGGGTTACCTGTTTAAGTCTCAATGCCCAGCACCGCCACGATTGGCGCGTGCTGCCGCGCTGGCTGATGCTCCTGCGACAACAACGCCCGGCGCTGGTGGTCAGTCTCATGGCCCATGCCAACCTGCTGGCCGCGTTGGGAAGAACCTATTACACCGCACCCAAATACATTCAAGAGTTGCATACCACCCAGGCCCACCCAGGCTGGCCATGGCCACTGTTGGGCCTCATTGCCGGCAGTGCGGACATCCTGGTCGCGCCGCATTCCGCCGTGCTGGACCGGATGCGCCAAGTCGCCCCACAAACTCTGCTGGGCCTGCTGCCCAATCCGCTGGATGTGGACCGCTTCGCCACCGCCGCGCCCATGCCCGCCACCGAACTGCCCTGGCCCGTGGGCAGCCCGGTGATTGGTTATGTGGGCCGCTTCGACCCGATTAAAAACCTGCCCGTTCTGCTCCGCGCCTTCGCCCAAGTCCGCCCCCACTGCCCCACCGCTCATCTCGCATTGATTGGTTATGGCCCCGAACAAGCAGCGCTGACCAACCTGATCCGAGAACTCCACCTCACCTCCACAGTGCACATCATCCCCAGCACCCCCACCCCGGAGCGCTGGCTGGCCAGTATCCACGTATTGGCCCTACCCTCGCAGGCCGAAGGTTTCGGCATGGCTGTCGCCGAAGGCCTCGCTGCGGGTTGCCAGATCGTCGCCAGCGATTTGCCCCCGCTGCGTACCATTCTGGGCGACGGTCGCTGGGGCCAACTGGTCCAGCCGGGCATGATTGCTCCCTTGGCCACCGCACTCAGCACCGCATTACACACCGCCCAACGCACCACCCATGAATTGACGGTGGCGCGCGCCCACCTAAACACCCTCTGCGGTCCCTCCGTCCTGCTCGATAGCTGGACCCAACTCCTGCGCCGCATCGGGACAGGCGACTAAACACTCGGTTTGGGCATTCCGGCATTCTTTGCTAACATACGCGCATGAAAAAGACGATTTACCTGGAAACCTTTGGCTGTCAGATGAACGTGCTGGACTCGGAACTGGTCGAAAACCAGTTGCGGGCCCTGGGCTATGAGTTTGTCACCCAGCCCGAAGCCGCGCGCGTGGTGCTCTATAACACCTGCTCGGTGCGCGAGTTATCCGAACAAAAAGTGTGGAGCCGGCTGGGTCTGCTCAAACAGCGCAAGCGCGATGAACCCGAAGTCATCGTCGGCGTAATCGGTTGCATGGCCGAGCGCGAAGGCACCGGGCTGATGAAGCGGTTTCCGCAGGTGGACCTGATGTGCGGGCCGGGGGAACTGGACCGTCTACCGGGCTTGCTGGAAAACTTCCTCCTCACCGGCACCCAGCAACACGCCCTGGCCGGCAATACCGCCCGGCGGTCGAGTCTGCTGCAATCCGCCGATGAAGACGGGCTGGAAATGCTGGACCTGGCCCGCAGCTTTTCGCCCCATGACCGCAAATATCAGGCCTACATCCGCGTGGTGCGCGGCTGCAACAAATTCTGCACCTATTGCGTGGTGCCCTACACCCGCGGGCCGGAAGTATCGCGCCCGCCGGAAAACATTCTCGAAGAAGCGCGCAAACTGGTGGATGCCGGCTGTCTGGAAATCACGCTCTTAGGACAGACGGTCAACCATTATCACTATGAACGGCCTGCCTCCGTGCCCGGCGGTGTGGGCCAGCAGACCACCACGTTTGCCGAACTGTTACACCTGCTGCACGAGAGCCTGCCCACGTTGCCCCGGCTGCGCTTTGTGACCAGTTTTCCGGCCAGCTTTGGCAATGATATTCTCGACGTGATGGCCACTTCGCCGCGCATCTGCCGGTATCTGCATATCCCCGCGCAGAGCGGGTCGGACCGGCTGCTGAAAATGATGAATCGCGGTTATACCGTGGCGGAATATGACGACCTGTTGCAACGCACGCGCGAACGCATGCCCGATATCCATCTGGCCGGGGATATCATCGTGGGCTTCCCCACCGAAACCGATGCGGATTACGAGGCCACCCGGGCGCTGGTGCAGCGCAGCCAATACAAGAATTGCTTCATCTTCAAATATTCCTCGCGCCCCGGCACGCTGGCTGACAAACGTTATCCCGATGACGTGCCTGATCTGGTGAAACGCCAGCGCAATAACGACCTGCTAAGTGTGCAGGACGCCATCAGCGAACAACTCAACCGCCGTATGATCGGGCAGGAAGTCAACATCCTCTGCGAAGGCCCCAGCGGCTGGAAGCAGGACGCTGAATCGGTCGTCGCGGGGACCGTCAAAATGGGCAATGTGGAATTGGGTGGCGCCTTGGCCCAGGCCTATCAGGCGCCGCGCGATCAGAATCTGATCCAAATGGTAGGCCGCACCGCCGCCGACCAGATAGTCGTCTGCGATGGCCATGCCAACATGGCGGGTAAAATCCTCCGCGTACGCATCACTGCAGCGCATGCGATGACGATTTTTGGAGATGTCATTGGGGAGGCCACACCTACGGCTGCGTCGTCGCCGGCGGCAGCGCCAGCGGAAGTATAATCACCCCGCTGTCGTAGATTTCCCCCAGCGGGGACACATTGCGCAGACGCATCAGTTCGCCACTGCCGGGATTGAGGCCCTGATAGATTTCCGCAGCGTCCGGTTCGCCCGGCAGGCCCAGCAACGGCGTGGGACCCACAAACAGTATCGGCACATTCGGGTCCAGCCGCACGGGTATTTCCGGCTCATCCAGCCACTTGCGGGTCTTGAGCAGATAGTGCGTACCATCCACCGTTTTCAACACCGGCTTACGGTCCGCACCGCTGACAAAGTACAACTGCACATTGGGTTGCCCGGCCATATAAGCCCAAACTGCATCGGCGGGATGGCCCCAGGAATCGGTGGTGATAATCACCACCGGCCCATAGGCCGCATTCATATTCAGCCAACTCACCGCCTGCATCACGGACTGCCCCGCCGTCCAGCCCGACAGATGTTGATAATCATCGCGCCGCGTCTGATCCTGCATCCACGGATTCGTCTGCTGATGCCAAAGCTGATTCATGGGCAGCGCAAACAACGCCAACGCCAGTCCGAACCGCGCCCAGATCAGCCACGGATTACTCACCCGGCTGAAACGTAAAATCGCCACCAGCGTCAGCCCCGCCGGCACCAGTAGCGGGATCACCCCCGCCAGACTGTAACGCGAAAACGCCACATGCCCCATCACCACAAACGAACCCAGCATCAGTCCCAGCCACAAGCCCAGAATCACCAGCGGCCCCCACATCCGCCGCCATAGCATCAGCCCCCAGCCAACCAGCGCCAACAGCAAAACCGGCGGCGTCAGATACAACCAATACCAACCGCTGCCCGGCCGGTTCACCCACCACAGCGAATAATCCCAGCGTCCCTCGGTCAGGGGCACAAACACCATCTGCAGATTGCTGGCCACCAATTGCCCGCGCTCCGCCAAACTCAGCGGCGCGGCAAAATGGCTCTGATACAAAATCCGCTGCTTGATCACCGGCCATTGCCCGATGGGATCATGCCACGTGCCCCACAGTAACATCGGCGACCACAGCACCAGCGTCAACAGCAATGCCGCCCCCAGTGCCACCCCACTCATACGCAGCGCGCGCCCGCGGTTGTGCGCTGGCACCCCCCACCACAGCGCCGCCGTCACCGGCACCACCCACAGCGCGTAGCTGAGAATCTGCCGGGTGAGAAAACACGCCCCCATCAGCACGCCCACGGCCAGCACATAACGCCACAAAATCCGTCCCGCTTCGGCCTGCCGGCGGAACCAGCGTAAACTCAGCCATACGATCAACGCCGTCTGGGCACAGAACAGCGCATCGGCCGTGGCCAAGCGCTGATAGAACGCCAAAAACGGACACAACGTCGCCACCACCACCGCGGCAATCCCCCACCACATGCCGGTATCGTCATCGTCCTTGGTGGCCCGCATCCGGCTGAGTTCCAGCCCCAGTCCGAACATGGCCAGCGTCCCCAATAACCCCGCGCCCACACTCACCAGCCGGGCGCCAAACAGTGGGTCGGTCCCCCACGGCCAGGCCAGCGCCATCAGCCAATAATGCAGCGGCGGCTTGGGGTCCGCCAGTGAGACCATCAGGTTATCCCACGGAGCCTGCCGGATCAGTTGCGCCCAGCGCAGATAAATCGCCTCATCGCTGAATAACGGCAGCGCCAACAGATGCGGCACGCGCACGCACAGATAAAAGAGTCCCAGCCCCAACAGCACCAGCGCCCACCGGCGATACCGGCCGGCACCTTCACGCATACAGGAGATTAAACAGGGCATGCCGATCCCTTAACGTCAGGCAAGCTCGCGCTTGCGGAACAGGGCCGAAGCCAGCCCGATGGCGCCGAGGCTGTACGCCACGGCATACACCGCCGCGGCGGCCACATAACCCCAGATTTGCCCGAAACTGGGCGTATTGGGCAAATATTCATCCCCCAGCGTATAGGTGCCATAAATCAGCCGCTGGTCCAAATCAAAGTGGCTCAGGAACGGCAGCAGATACGCGCCCTGTTCGGCCAGCCATTGCCACGGCTGGGCAAACTCAAAGCCATGCACAAAGCGGGTCAGGTTGCAGACCAGATACAAACTCACCGTCGCGGTCATATTGATGGCCAGCCCGAAGCGCGTCGAAATCGCCACACTCACCGCCGTCAGAGTCGCCAGTTGCAGGAAGTGCAGACTGCAAATCGGCAGCAGCGCCAGCGTGGCCTTGGTATTGCGCCAATAGAGCGCCGTCTTTTCCGGGAAATCCACCACCATCAGGTCAATCCGCATATCATCAAAAAACCGCAGATACGCACACGCCGCGGTAAAGATGCCCAGGATCGCCACGCACACGCCCAAGAGCACCAGCAGCCCCAGATATTTGCCCGCGATCACCTGCCAATGGGCGATGGGCTTGCTCATGAGCGTCAGCATGGTGCGGTTTTCGATTTCTTCGTCAATCACCTTGGCCGTGGCAAAGACCATCACCGCCAGCGGGAACAGCAGCACAAAATTGGCCGCCACATCGCGGTACATCTTGGTGTCTTCGCTCTGGGTGAAAAAAGGCATCAGGGCAAAGACCAGTATGGTCGCCACGCCCAGCGCCATAACGATCAGGGTAAAAGGTTGCAGCAGCGCCTCGTAATAGGTCACCCGCACCAATGCCCCCAGCCGGGTCAGCCCAATCACCGGCAGCAGCACATATTCCACCGCCCCCACCAGCACCACCACCGCCGAGGTGGCGATGAGCAGATACGCCATAATCAGCCCCTGCCCGGCGGACAGGAACGTATTAACCAGCCACGTGGCCACCAGCGTGACCACCAGCAGGGGAAGATAGTATTTCAGTGCGATGCCCATACTTGGCGTTACCTCTTAGTGCGTTATACGCAGGGGCGGTTCATCTTGTTCAACCGGCCGGTCGGTTACATGCTGATGGGTGATCTGTTCGGCAAAGTACCCCGTCAGCCGGTCCAGCAGTGTTTTCAGGTCTGCCGGGCTGCCCTGGGCTTCCATTTCCACACTGCCATCGGGCCGGTTGCGTACCCAGCCACTCAGGTCCAGCCCCCGGGCACATTGCACCGCCGTCATGCGGAAGCCTACGCCCTGTACCCGGCCGGTAAAGACATAGTGCCGCCGGACCATGACTTACAGCACTCCCTTGGTACTGGGAATATCCGTCTGCCGGGGGTCATGGCTGATGGCCTGGCGCAGGGCCTTGGCCAAGGCTTTGAAAATCGCTTCGGCCACATGGTGGCTATTGGTGCCATAGGGCACATTCACGTGCAGGTTCATCTTGGCCGTATTGGCGAAACTGCGCAGCGCCTCGTGCACGAGTTCGATATC
>JBAXGE010000060.1:0-12734 GCA_037139555.1 Phycisphaerae bacterium | reverse complement strand
TCGCGTATCCGCCGGGAATCATCCGTGCTCTCCGCACGCTGGGAGGGGAAAAGCATGACCAATTCATAATCCTTGGTGCCTTTGTCAATTTCCGTCAGCAACTTCTGGGTCTGACCCGACAGCGAAAACAGCCCGCCGGTGGTCATATCCATTTGCGTGGGCCAACGTGTGGTCACATAACCCAGCACGCCCAACAGCACCACACCTAAAACCACCAACAGCAGCGTATTGGCGCCATAAGTCAGCCGCCGGAGCCGATTCCCTGCCACATCTTTGTTATCTGTCATAGCCGTTTCCGTATCGCTAAAAAATTTCTCGGATCAAAACTACCGCATAGCCGCCGGGCTTAACGCCACTTGCGGCTTTCCAGCACCACATAGGTCAGGAACAGGAACAGTGCATTGATGCCCAGGAAATACACCACATGGGCGGTGCCGATCACACCTTTGGCGAAATCTTCCATGTGCGTTTCCACCGCCAGCCACCGCAGGGCCGCCCGGCCCCCTTCACCGATCAGCGGCAGTTCCGGCAGCATCGGCGCCACCTGCCCGCAGATGATCCCCAGGAACAGCAGCGTGACCATGCTGGCCATCGCGGCAACGATCTGGTTCTGGGTCACCGACGAGTAGAACAGGCCGATGGCGATGAACATCCCGCCCATCAAAATCATGCCCAGATAGCTGGACACCAGCGGGCCAAAGTCAGGCCGGCCATAAATCACCAGCAGCGCCACGTAGATCAGCGTGCAGGCCAGCAGGGCCAGATAGAACATCATCGCCCCGCCAAACTTGCCCAGCACAATCTGCACTTCGGTGATCGGGCTGGTCCGCAGCATCTCAATGCGCCCGGATTTGAACTCATCGGCCAGCAGGCCCATGGTCATCAGCGGCACCACAAAAATCAACGCATAGCGCGACAGCGTAAAGACCTGCCGCATGCCCGCCGGCTGACCGGGGACAAATTCCAGCAGCCCGAAGAAAAAGCCCAGAAAGAGCAGAAAAATCGCCATCACGACATACGCGATGGGCGAATAGAACAGGCCCGTGGTTTCCCGCCGGGCTAACGTCATGGTGACACTCATCAGCAACTCCCTAACGCCAAGAAATATATCTCGTTAAGCCGCGGCAATCGCGGCGGGATCGGTAATCTGCACAAAGAACTCTTCGAGGGTGGCGCCTTCCACTTTCATTTCCCGCAAGGCCCAGCCGCGCTGGATAATCATCTGGGCCACGCGTTCGCGCAAATCCGCGCCCGCCTGCCCACGCAGCGCCAGCCGGCACGCCGCGCCGCTGCTGAGGACTTCCACGTGCGTCACGCCGGGCATCGCCGCCAGCGCGGAACTGACCTGTTCCTGCGGGCCGCGCACATCCACCACCAGCCGCAAGGGGCTCATGGAGCCTTCGGCGAGTTTAAGTTTGAGTTCTTCGGGGGTGCCCTGGGCGACAATCTTGCCACGGGCAATCACGATCACGCGCTGACAAATCAGTTCGACTTCCTGCAGGATGTGGGTACTGAGCAGGACGGTATGATCCCCGGCCAGTTCGCCGATCAACTTGCGGGCTTCCCGAATCTGCGCGGGGTCCAACCCCACAGTCGGCTCATCCAGCACCACCACCGGCGGGTTATGCAGCAGGGCATCGGCAATCCCGACGCGCTGGCGATACCCCTTGGACAACGTAGCAATCAGCGAGTTGCGCCGATCCTTGAGCCAGCAACGATCCAGGACGTAATCCACACGCTGTTGCCGTTTGGCCCGATCCATGCCGCGCAGCCGGGCTTTGAAATCGAGATATTCGCAGACCCGCATGTCGGTGTAGACCGGGGCGCTTTCGGGCAGGTACCCGACCTTTTCCCGCACCGCCAGCGAGTCAAAAAAGATATCATGTCCCGCCACGGTGGCCGTCCCACCGGTGGGCGGCAGGTAGCAGGTCAGCATGCGGATGGTGGTGGACTTACCGGCCCCGTTGGGTCCCAGAAAACCGACGACCTGCCCTTTGGGCACCACAAAACTGATCTGATCCACCGCCCGGAGGGTGCCATAATCCTTGGTAAGTTTTTCCACCACGATCTCGGCTGCTTGGGTCATGACTACTCCAACCTAAACAAAAAGCGTACGTCCTTGGCTAAGGGCGTTTGAGTCTGATAGCTCACGCACGGGTCTGTGCCGGTAAACGGGCTTGAGAACGTCAACCCGAAGCATACTTAATACCACACTACTACGTAATGTCAAGCCGAAGAGTTCGGGCGGAATCTACCCTTTTTCCGAACCTAAGCACCTCTACAACGCCGAATTTCAGGTTATCTTGCCGGGGACTTGACCCCAGGGGGGTATTTCCACTAGCATTGCCTACTGATGTAGTATGAATTGTATGAATTTGCGAGGTATGACATGAGCACGGAACCCGCCGGCAAGCCGGTTAATAAAATTGAAGTTCTCAAGCAGGCCAAAGATGGCTTGGCCGTCTGGAACAACATCTTTGAGTATGCCAAGACCGGCTTTGCCGGGATCACCAGCGATGATCTGGTCCGGATGCGCTGGTTCGGCATCTATCAGCAGAAGCCCAACGAAGACGGGTTTTTCTTTGTCCGCATCCGTATCCCCAACGGGTTTTTAACCCCCGTGCAACTGCGTGAAATTGCCGCCATCACCCAGGAACACGCCCGGGGCTTTGGCGATATCACCACCCGTCAGAACATTCAATTGCACTGGCTGACCATCACCACGCTGGCCGATGTCATCACGCGGCTGGAACGGGTGGGCCTGATCACCAAATTCGCCTGCGGCGATACCCCGCGCAATATCGTGGGTTGCCCGCTGGCCGGGGTGTTGGCGGATGAAATCCTCGATGCCCGCCCGACCGTGCAGGCCGTGGACAAGGCCTTTATCGAAGCCGATAGCGAGTTATCGAACCTGCCGCGCAAATTCAAGAGCGCCATTGCCGGCTGTAATGTGCATTGCCACCAGCCGCAGATTAATGATCTGGGTGCCTATGGCGTGCTGCGCCAGCATCCGGTCACAGGGCGGGAAGAGCGCGGCTTTGGTTTGTGCGTGGGCGGCGGCCTGAGCAGTACGCCCCATATGGCCCAATCCCTGCGCGTCTTTATCAGCCCGGAACAGATGCCCGCGGTGAGTCTGGGCATTGCCCGGGTCTTCCGCGATCATGGTTACCGCGAAAAACGCACGCGGGCGCGGCTGAAGTTCCTCATCGCCGATTGGGGCTGGGAGAAATTCCGCGATGTGCTGGAAAAGCAGATCGGCTTTACCCTGACCCACGACGACACGCTGACCGGCCCGCCGGTGGCACCGCATACCGACCACATGGGCATTGGCCAACAAAAGCAGGCGGGCTTTTCGTACGTGGGCGTGCCAGTGGAACGCGGCCGCATCACGGCCCAGCAGATGGCCGATGCCGCAGCGCTGGCGGAAGAATTCGCCGCGCCGGGCCAGGGTCAGATTGTGCTGAGCAACAAGCAGAACCTGATTTTCCTCAATATCCCCCACGCCCGGGTGGACGCGCTGGTCAAGCGACTGGAGGCCGTCGGCTTGTCCCCGCACGCCCCGCTGTGGCGCACCAATCTGGTCAGTTGCACCGGCACGCAGTTCTGCAATCTGGCGATTGTCGAAACCAAGCAACGGGCGGCGCATATCCTGAAATATCTGGAAGACGAAGTGCAGGTGGATTCGCCCATCATGGTGTCGGTCACCGGCTGCCCCAATAGCTGTGCGCAATATCAGATCGCCGACATCGGCCTGATGGGCGTGGTATGCAACTTCCGGGGCCAGCGTGGCACCGAAGCGTTCAACATCCTGCTGGGCGGTGCGCTGGGCCACGATGCCCATTTTGGCAAGCTGACCCTGAAGAAGGTTCCCGCGGACTACGTGCATCTGGCCATCGGCAACCTGGCCAAGGCCTATATGAGTGAACGCGTGGACGAGGAAGAACTGTTCAGCAGTTTCATCAGCCGCAACCCGCCGGAAAAACTGGCCCAGTGGCTGACGATTCCGGAAATGGCGGAAGTGGTGTGACCGTGCCCCTGTGGGCTGAGGGTTACTGCACGCGCAGGGCCACCAAGGTAGTGTCGTCGTTGCGCCGGTTAAGCCCAACGAAGCGGCGCGTTTCCCAGAGCAATTGCCGGCAGATCATTTCCGCGGGCATATTGCTGCGGGCCAGATTCAACAACGCTTCGCGCAGGCGCGGCTTGCCATATTTTTCATCGCTGAAATTCATCGCATCGGTCAGGCCGTCGGTATAGACCAGCATCAAATCGCCGTGCTGGAAATCCCAGATGCCTTTTTCGTACGTGGCTTCGGGGTCCACACTCAGCAGCATCCCCCCTACCGCCAATTCGTAAATCTGCCCGTTCCGCACCACCAGCGCGGGATCATGCCCGGCGTTGCAATAAGTCAGCCGGCGGAGCTGTGTGTCCAGCACTCCGTACCACAGTGTGATAAATTCGTTGTCGCGCAAATCCAAGGCCAACGAAGTATTGACCTTGCGCACGATCTGGTCCAGATCGTAAATATTTTCCGCATGGGCCCGCATGGCCGCACGCACCGAAGCCATTTTCAAACTGGCGGGAATGCCTTTGCCCGAGACATCACCTACCGCCAGCCCCACGGTGTGCTTACCCAGCGGCAGGAAGTCGTAAAAATCACCGCCCAGTTCAAAGCACGGCACATACATGGCAAAAATGTCAAAGCCCGGCAGCTTGGGCGGATGCGCGGGCATCATGCGCCGCTGCACTTCGGCGGCGATTTGCACCTGCTGCTCCAGCCGTTCCTTGTCGCGCGATTCCTGTTCCAGCCGCGTTGTTTCGATGGCTACCGCGGCCTGACTGGCGATGGACTTGAGCATCTTCTTTTCAAAGTCGGTAAAGTCGGACACTTCGCTCGTATAGACGCGCAATACCCCGATGGGATGGCCCTTGAAAATCAGCGCGGTGAACAGACTGGAGACAATCCCCTCGGCACGGGCTTCGTCGCGATACTGCACTTGGTCATCGGCGGCCATATCCGCGGTATACAGCACCTCGCCCGAGAGCATGTCCAGATTATTCTTGACCACCATAACCGGGCCTTTGCGGAGGTAATCTTCGGAAAGATTAAACACCGCTTTGAGCACCAATTCGTCCTTAGCTTCATTGAGCAACCGGATCGAAGCGGCCTTCACACCCATGGCTTCCGCCGTGGCCCGGCAGATGCGGTCGAGAATCTGTTGCAGACCGCGGCTGCCGGTAATCATGCTGGAAACATTGAATAATGCTTCCAGTTCCTGAATGCGCTGCCGCAGTTCGATTTCCTGTTGGCACAGTTGGCTGAGCGCCTTGGCCAGCAGAAACATAAACTGCACCACTGCGGCGCGCTGGCTGACGCCTTCCTGGCTCATGGCTTCCAGCACACTGCGGATCTGCTCGGGACTGAGATTCAGGCGCGTGGCCAGGCGATTGATCTGGGCGGTACGCAGGGCCGCAGCTTTGCCGGGTTCGAGCACAATCTTGGCCAAACGCTGGCCTTCGGCTTCGATCCAGGCCACAAACGGCTGGTCCAACTGGGCATCGCCGCGCTTGGTGCGGGCGGCATAAATCTGGGCACTGCGCGTGCTGAAGCGCTCGCTGACGGCTTCCTGGGTCAGGGCCTGATCATTGGCGTCCAGTATGGACACTTTGACATTGGCGATCACCGACAGCGAATCATGCACATCCTGCAGCGTGGTGGGATCAATCAGATCCGTCAGGCGCAGTTTGGCCACATAGGGAATCGCCCCCGTCGGGGTGGCGGGAGGATTAAGCGAATTGTCTTGTGTCATGTATTTTAATCACATCTCGGGGCCACGGAGGACGTCCCGCGCCGACCATGGTAGTGGAAAAAAAACCGGTTGTGGATCAGGGCTTGTCCGGCCCAACGGGCTTATCCAGCCAGGCTTTACGGGCAATGGCAATCCAGGGATCAGACGGCATCAGGGTGTTCCAATTTTGGATCCCCGCCGCCAGATCGTCACTGCCGATCTGATAGTTCAGATACGCCTGCACAAAAGCCGCCGCAGAAATTTTCTGTTGGCTCAACTTCTGGGTTTCAACCCGCAATTCCTTGATCCGGTCCGCCGGGAATGCAGCGTTCAGATCATAACGCACGGCCATCAGCGTGGGCTGGCGATTGTACAGGGCCTTGAGATGGAACGCGGCGGTTTCATACATACCCGCCCCCATCAGCGCGTGGGCGCGGCCCACAATCGGCAGAGCATTGGCGGGTTCCAGCGCGGCGGCGTTCTGATACGCCTGCGCGGCATCCACATACTTGCCCTTGCGGAGGGATTCTTCCCCCTGTTTCATCAGTTCGCCAAAACGCGTGGTGGTGGTCACCTGCAGGTTCTGCAACTTGTCCAGACCACGTCCGGCCTGCAATTGCCGGGTCAATTGCGCTTCATCCATGGCGCCCGCGGCGCCGTCCATGACCCCGGCATTAACTTTGGAGCCTTTCACATCGGGCACACCCGGCAAACGCACCTGACTGCCGTCGTCATTCGGAGCCTTACTCGGGTCCTTCTTGTCTTCCGGCTTGGTAATGGTGGTTTTCTGGCCCGCCGCCGTCCCCATGCCCGCGGCCTGTCTTAATTGCTCCTGCAGACGCATATAAATATCGTCCGTACGGGCCGTACCATTCAGTCCGGTCTGTTCCAGTGCGGCATCAATCTGGGCGGCCGATCCCGGCACCGCACGCTGGGCGGCGGAGTTGGGATCATCCTGCCCGCGCATGGCCGTCTGCACGGTGGGCGTAATTTCCGAATTAAGTCCGGTATCGTTACGACGCATTTCTTTTTCGGTCGCACCACCCGGCGCCATCCGCAAACCAAACAGGCCCGAAGCCTGGGCCGACTGGACACGACTATCCATGGCCCCGCCATCCAAAATACGACTGCCCCCGATAATGTCCCCGGTATTCATCGGAGCCATCATGCTGGACACGCCGCGCGGACTGGCCTGCGGAATCAAATTATCACTCAGCGTTTGGGCATTGACTGACAGCATGATTGCCGAGGTATTGCCGCCCATTGCATTGGCGGTAATCTGCCCCATCGGGACATAGCCGGAAGTGGCCTGCGCGGTATTGAGATAAGGTCGGTAGGCATCCCCCATGGTCAACGGGACATTCCCTGACGTACGCCGATCGAAGTTGCCCAGCGCATCGGAGCCCAAGGTGCCGCGAAACGAGTTGGCAGCCCCGTAGGGCACCGCCCCCTGAAATCCTTTGTTGCCCGCAACTCCGCCGGTCAACAGCGCATTACCACCGGCCGGGACATACCCCGCCACCGGCTGATTGGAACCACCACCCCCCACCATGGGATTGGAATCCATGACCCGGCCGGTATTGACGGGCCCCACCTGCGCCCAAACGGGCACAGCCAACACAGCGGCGGTCAACAGCGCAACAACTGACTTGGTCTGCATGTTCATCGTACACATCCTTTGCCTCTGATTGAGGACTTGCATACCACGTTCCATATCTATCATTCTACCCGACAAGACGCCGGGGAACAGCCCAAATCTAACAACTCCTGACGCCAACCGAACCAGTGAACTATAACCCGTTGCCACAACAGCACATAATGTTACGCGTTAAACGATATATTCTAACGCATTAAATCCAGTATAATACATCTTTTATGTTCACGAAAGCGTTTTGTGTCGCCACGCAATCAGATTAGCCCGCTTGATTTGAGCACCTTGGTGTTGATCCCCCTGATTGCCTCGGGGTCGCCCATCGCGGTTTGGTATGCGCGGGAATTCCCGCCGATCCTCGCTGGGGTTATTCGCTTTTCGGTGGCGGGGCTGGGCTTATTCTGCGTTTTGCTCTTGTTACGGCAATTACAATGGATCAAAACGCCCAAAGACTGGTTGCTGGTCTTGCTGCTGGGACTGTGTGCGGTACCCATCAATCAATACACACTATTCCAAGGCACCGCGTGGGCCAATCCCTCCCATGCCGCGATGATTTACGCCGCCACGCCGGTGGTGGTGACACTGTTGAGTTGTATGAAAGGTTACGAACCTTGGCAGATCAGATCTCTGATTGGTGCCGGTCTGGCGACCTTGGGGGTGGTAATCATTATGCGGGAGCGCGGCGCGGGTCTGACCGAGCAATTTTTACACGGAGATTTACTATTGGTGGTAGCCATGACCACGTGGTCCATCTATCTGGTCTTTGCCCGTCCACTGGTCAAACGCTACGGGGCCTTGAACTCACAGATGTGGGTATTTTTAGTAGGCGTCGTGGCCAGTTTGCCCTTGTGTCTGGCGGATGCCGGGCGCGTAAACTGGGCCCAGATCAGTCCCACCGCGTGGCTGGCCGTGGGTTATATGGCCTTCATTATTGCCGGGGTAAATTTTTTCCTGATGAACTGGGCCATGCAGCATCAGCCCCCCTCGCGGGTCACCACCGTGGCCAACACCGCGCCCCTGCTGACGATCTTCTGGCGTTATCTGGGTGGCGGGGACAATCTCAGTTACTGGTTCTACGCTGGCGCCGGGCTGGTGTTTCTGGCCGTGGTACTGGCCATCTGGAAACGCACCCCCACCGCGCTGGAACCCACCCCGCTAACCGATTAACAGATTTTTTCACGAAATATATCCCCCTTCACCCCGTTGGATCAGTCGGTGCAATACTACATTTTGGGAGCTTAAAATATTCTGGCCTGTTCTCTTGTCCGGCGCTGTGCGGACATCTCCAAGGCCAGCGGGGCCAGTGGCGCCGCGATCACCTTGGGGGGGCCAGACCATCACCTGCGATGGCAAGCTGATCAAGTTCGCCAAGGTGGGCAAACCCATCATTAATTAAGGCCACAGTTCAAAACCAAAACACAGGGGCAGGTCGCACGACCTGCCCCTTTTTTGTTGCTTGGTTGGATGCGGTGTTTACGCGAACTGGCGCAGGAAGCGCAGATCATTTTCATACAGCAGCCGAATGTCGTAGATGCCATATTTGCGCATCGCAATGCGTTCCACCCCGAAGCCAAACGCAAAGCCGCTATACACTTCCGGATCAATATTCACAGCCTTGAGCACGTTGGGGTCCACCATGCCGCAGCCACCGAGTTCGATCCATTTCTTGCTGCCGTCGGGCAGGACAAATTGAATATCACATTCCGCGCTCGGTTCGGTGAAGGGGAAAAAGCTGGGGCGGAAACGCGTATTGGCCTCGGGGCCGAAAAATGCTTTCACAAACTGGTCAATGCAACTGCGCAAGTCTTTCATGGTCACATGCCGGTCCACCACCAGACCTTCCATCTGATGGAACATATACATATGCGTGGCATCCACCGTATCAGGCCGGTAGACGCGCCCCAGCGAAATAATGCGAATCGGGGGCGGCTGGGTTTCCATCACGCGGATTTGCACCGTGGAGGTCTGACTGCGCAACATAAACGGCGCAGCCCCGGCGGGCCGGTCCAGATAAAAATTATCCAGCGGATCGCGGGCGGGATGCTGCGGCGGGATGTTCAGGGCTTCAAAATTGTGGAATTCGTCTTCCACTTCCGGGCCGGTGACAATCGCAAAGCCCATGCGTTCCATGATCGTGCTGAGTTCGTTGATGGTCTGGCTGATGATGTGGGCCACGCCGGGCCGATAAGCACTGGTGGCGATGCGGCCGGGCTCGGTTACATCCACCCCCACGGCGACCGCGGGGGCCTGGTCCAGTTTCTGCTTGCCCTGATCGAACAATTCCTGAACCTGATTTTTGACGGTGTTCAGGCTCTGGCCGTAGGTGCGTTTGAGTTCGTTGGGAACCTGCTTGAGGTAATCGCTGGCCTGCTTGAGCAAACCCTTGGTGCCCAGATAGCGGATGCGAAACGCCTCCAGATCGGTCAGGGATTTGACGGACCCCAGATCGGTCAACGCTTGGGCGAGAATTTCCTCGGGCTTCACCGGCAAACTCCTTAACCAAACAAACGGCCCACGCCAAAGAGCGTGGGCCGCGATTTAATCATGGTCTCTGTGGTAGCTTAGGCTACCGGCAGATTCAGCGCGGCCTTGGCCTTGGCTGCAATCTGATCGAAGGCTGCGGGATCGGCAATGGCGATTTCCGACAGGCTCTTGCGGTTCAGGGTGATGCCCGACTTGATCAGGCCATCAATCAACTGGCCATAACGCAGACCCCGGGCCCGCGCTGCCGCGGACAGACGGATGATCCACAGGCCGCGATAATCACGCTTCTTGATGCGGCGACCAACCTGACGGTAGGCACCGGCCCGCAACAGCGTCTCGTGGGCTGACTTATAAAGTACCCCGCGCCCGCCGACAAAGCCCTTGGCGCGTTTGAGCAAACGCTTGTGGCGGCGTTTACGTGTAAAACCTGCTGTTACCCGTGGCATAATTCACCTCTTAACGATTGTGTTCGAGTGTTAAAAAAAGCGGACCCTGCGGACACCTTAACGGGCGCCGGGGCCTAACAACGTAATCATCTTACGCGAGATTACCGAGTCAATGCTGGTGGTGCCACGCAACTGCCGACGACGCTTGCTGGTCTTACCGCTCTGCAAGTGGCCCTTGTTGTGCTTGTGGAACTTGACTTTGCCCGTGGCGGTGACGCGCACGCGCTTCTTGATACCTTTGTGTGTCTTCTGCTTCGGCACGGCTCGACTCCGTAGTAATAGCCACAACTTTGTGGCCCATCCTGCCCGACACGGACTCTACACAGAGTCTATGCCCGATGGGGAAAGTCCATCTTTATACCCGATACCCGGCAGAATTTCCAGCGACCAAGATTTCTGGGGATAAGATTCACGACAAACATCCGCAGATTCGCTACCCGGATTCAGGGGGGCATCATACTCCAAACCCGGAAAAAGCCCAAGCCTCACCCCGGTTTGACGGTTCCCCACCCGTAACGTATACTGCGGGGCTTAACATTGCCGAGAAGGCTTGCTGGAACCCTGCGTTCCGGTAGGTACGCCGGCTTCGGGGCAACGGATAGGCCGCGTGTGTGGCATACCGGGTGCCTGAGTTCGAAAGAGGTGTTCTATGGGCCGTAAAACCGGACCGAAGGTTCGTATCTCCCGTCGTCTGGGCGTCGCAATTGCGGATTTGCCCAAGCATACAAAATTTGGCGAAGAGTTCGTTGCCCCCGGCATGCATGGCATGCGCAGTCAGCGTCTGTCTGACTACGGCGTGCGGCTCCGCGAAAAACAGCGGCTCAAAGCCCACTACAGCGTGCTGGAAAAGCAGTTCCGTCGCTATATGACCGAAGCCAAAGCCAGCAAGGGTAACACCGGCGTCACCCTGCTCCAGCTCTTGGAAACCCGTCTGGATAACGTCGTACGCCGCACCGGCGTCGTACGTTCGATCTGGTCGGCCCGCCAGTTGGTGGCCCACGGCCACGTGCTGGTCAACGGCAAGAAGCTGGACATCGCCAGCTACTGCGTCCCGGTGGGTGCGGTGATCACCTTCAAGGAAAAGACCCACAAGATGCTGCGTGAGAACATGGAAACCCTCGCCGGCCATCAGGTCCCCAGCTGGATGGATTTCAATCCCGCCCAGTTGGAAGCCAAGACCCTGAGCCTGCCGACGCCGGAAACCATTCCGTTCAGCGTCAACACCAATCTGGTTATCGAATCGTATCGTTAATCCGAGCGGGCGTAAGTTACGTCATCACGCAATCGGCTTTGCCTCCCGGCAAGGCCGATTGTTTTTTTGCCGGAGGCAATTTATCCCCACGGCTGCCAAGACGCCTCCGGGCGTATATACTTCAACTTTTAGCGGAGTAGCTGTATGAGTCTGACCGAAGATGCCGTGTTGAGTGTTCTGCGTACGGTTCAGGACCCCGAACTGTTCAAAGATATTGTCACCCTGAATATGGTCAAAAAGATCCGCCTGTGCGAGGGCAACGTCAGTTTGGATATCGAACTGACCACCCCGGCCTGCCCACTGAAAGATAAAATCCGCGCCGATATTGTCGCTGCCGTCAGCAAACTCCCCGGCGTGGAAAATGTGCTGGTGAATTTCAGCGCCCAGGTCCGCCAAGCCCCGGTCCCCACCGGCGCCCCGGCCGCAGCGGGTGCGGAAAAACCCCTCATCCCCGGCGTGAAAAATATCATCGCCGTCGGTGCCGGCAAGGGCGGCGTGGGCAAGAGTATGGTCGCGGTGAATCTGGCCGTGGGTCTGGCCATGCAGGGCGCCAAAGTCGGCCTGCTGGATGCGGACGTCTATGGCCCGTCCATTCCCACCATGTTCGGCATCGGCCCGCAGGCCCCGGCCCTGCGCGGCGACACGATTATTCCCTTCGAACTTGGGCCGGGCGAAAACACCCTCAAGGTGATGTCCATCGGTTTTATCGTGGAAAAAGAAAAGGCCCTCATCTGGCGCGGCCCAATGGTGCATGGCGCCATCCGGCAATTCCTCGGCCAGGTGGATTGGGGCCAGTTGGATTATCTGATTATTGACCTGCCCCCCGGCACCGGCGATGTGGTGCTGACGCTGGCCCAGACCGTGCCCCTGACCGGCGCGGTGGTGGTGGCCACCCCGCAGGAAGTCGCGCTGGCCGATGCCCGCCGCGCCGTGCGCATGTTCCAGCAACTGGGCGTGGACGTGCTGGGCGTGGTGGAAAATATGAGCTACTTCGTCTGCGAACACGGCAGCCAGTACGACATCTTCGGCCGCGGCGGCGCCCGCGCGATGGCCGAAAAGATGAACCTGCACTTCCTGGGCGAAGTCCCCATTGATACCCGCATCCGCATCAACTC
>JBAXGE010000059.1:0-12958 GCA_037139555.1 Phycisphaerae bacterium | reverse complement strand
TTTTTCGGGAACAAAAACATGCCTGCGGCATCTATATGTTAGCAGAGGACGCTTTTTTCGCAATTCCTTACTCTAGAAGCAGGTGGATCATGAGGAAACCTATCGCAGCGGTATTGACGGCGTGTGTGCTGCTGACCAGCGTTACCAGCCTATGGGCGGACGCCATATCAGTAAAAGGCAAAGTTGATGCCGTCACGGTGTATCGGGGGCAGGCGTTGGTGACGCGCAAGGTGGATTTGGCCGGGGCTGCGGGGCTGCGCGAGATTGTCATCACCGATTTGCCCGCGCAGGTGATGTCCAGCAGTCTCTTTGCCGAAAGCAATGAAAATGTCGAAATCCGGTCGGTGCTGTTCCGCGAACGCGCCGTCGAGCAGGATGTGCGCGAGGAAGTGCGCAAACTCGACAGTCAGATTCGCGATCTGGCCGATCGTATCAGCCTCCGCCAGCGTGAAATGCAGACCTATCAGGAACAGCGTAATTATCTGGCCAAGCTCGAAGGCTTTGTAGCGCCCACCGCCACGGTGGAGATGAGCAAGGGCGTACTGAACGCCGACACCCTGATCAAACTGACCGAGATGCAACTCGCCCAGCGGTTGCAATTGACCAAACAATCCCAGACCGCCGAAATTGACATCCGCACCTTTGGCGAACAATTGAACACCCTGCAACGCCAGCGCCAGCAACTGGCCGATGGTTCCGCCAAGACGGTCCGCGAAGCGGTGGTTTTTGTCAATCAAAAAGCCGCCAATGCCAACATCCTGTTCCGGTACATTGTGGATTCCGCGTCGTGGTCGCCCAGTTACAACGTCCGCGCTGATGCCCAGGGCAAGGTGATGATGGAATACAACGCCTCGATCCAGCAGCAAAGCGGCGAGGACTGGGGCGATGTCGCCATTGTGCTGTCTACCGCCACACCCAATCTGGTCGCCGCTGGCCCGGTATTGCAGCCGTTGGAACTGACGCTGGGCAGCGCCCGCGCGGGCGAGGAAGAAGTAGCGGCGCAGTACGAGAATATGAAGTCATTGAAAAAGCAGATATACAGCGCCAGCCGCAATGACAACCGCCTGAACTCGTCACCCAACATCCAAGGCCAAAGTGGCGGTAATTTCGATATCAATGGGAACCCCAGTTCTGGTTGGAATAAAGGCACGGTCGCACTCAATCAGGCCGCCGAACAGGAACAGGTGTTGGAACTGGTGGTCAAAGATGCCCAATTGAAAAAGATGTCGGGAACTTCCAGCCGCAAGGAAGAAGTCACCGTCACCTATGACCTGACCAATCGTATGAGTCTGCCCAGCCGGGCAGACCAGCAGTTGATCCAGGTCCGCGCCATGGCCATGCCCGCCGAGTTCTATCGCGTGGCCACGCCGCTGTTGTCGCAGTATGTCTATCAGCAGGCCACCTTGACCAACGATTCCAAGGTGGTGCTGCTGGCCGGCCCGGCCACCTGCTATTACGCGGGTAATTTCGTCGGTTACGGCGAAGTCTCCACCGTGACCGCCGGGGAGCATTTTGATGTCGGCTTTGGCATTGATACCAGTCTGCGGGTCAACCGCGAACGGTTGGAAAAACTCGAAGTCGTCCAGGGTGGTAATTTGACCACCAATTACACCTATCGCTTGATGGTGGAAAACTTCGCCGCCGCCCCGGCCAAGGTCCGGCTGCTGGATCGTCTGCCCACCGCCCGCGAAGGCGTGAAGGAAGCCGACCTGAAAATCACCCTCGAACCCAACGGTACGGAACTGAGCAAAGACGCCGAATATCTCCGCAGCCAGCGGAAGAAGGGTATTCTGCGTTGGGATGTGGAAATCCCCGCCCAAGCCATCGCCGAAAAAGCCTATACGCTGGATTACAAGTTCAAGCTGGAATTCGACAAACAAAAGATGGTCCAGTCCGCCAATCCCAGCGAACCCGGCGCTCCGGCCAAAATGTTGCAGGAAATGCAAATGGATCTCAAACACTAACGCCATCCCGGCGTGCCAAACTTGGGGCACGGTAGGTGTTGTACTGTCTGTGGGCCCGGACTAACCCCCCGGGCTCACAGCATTTTTGCCCCCCGGAATAGATGGTTACAGCGTTGGGCCGTCCGGCTGGTATCCCCCTGCAGAAAAAAACGCGCATTGATGCCAAATGCCCGCCGCTGGGGTATGATGCCGTATGAAATTGTTGTCGGTTTCAGGAGTTTTGGTTTATGCCCGCAGCAGGCAAATATTTTCCCGATCTGGCCACCTTCGCTACTCAGGCCCGGTCGGCCACCGCCGTCCCGGTCTATCGCGTGCTCATGGGCGATCATCTGACGCCCGTCACCGCGTATGAACGCCTGGCCCGCGCCAGCCAATATGCCTTCCTGCTGGAATCCGTCGTCGGCGGGGACCGCATCGCCCGCTATTCCTTCCTCGGCGCCAACCCGCGCAAGGTCATCACCGCCTGGGACCGCCGTGTGGTGATCCAAGAGCAGGCTCTGCCCCCGCGCGAACTCATGGTGGCCGACCCGCTGAAAGAACTGGAAACCCAGCTGGCCTCGATTCAGGGGCTGGTCCTGCCCAATATGCCGCGTTTCCTCGGCGGCGCTGTGGGCTTTGCCGGGTACGATACTGTGCGCTATCTGGAAGGGGAAAAACTCCCCAATCCGCCGCACGATGATCGCGGCCTGCCCGATTTATGTTTTGGCATCTACGATGATCTGGTCATCTTCGATCACGTCAACAAAACCGTGATCGTACTGACCAACGCCCATCCCCAGAGCGGGGGGGATAACGCTGCGGTTTATAGCGCCGCCTGCCAGCGTGTGGATGGCCTCGTGCAGACCCTGCAAAAAGCCGTGCCCATGGAACTGGGCGAAATTGACCTCAGTCAGGAACTGCGGCCCGAATTCACCTCCAACGTCACCCCCGACGCCTTTGGCCAGGCCGTGCTCAAAGCTCAGGAATACATCAAGGCCGGCGACATTTTCCAGGTGGTGCTCTCGCAGCGTCTGCACACCACCACACCCGCGCGGCCGTTTGATATTTACCGTGCCCTGCGCATCGTGAACCCCTCGCCGTTCATGTTCTTCCTGCAAACGCCGGAGTGTATTCTCTGCGGCGCTTCGCCCGAGATTATGTGCCGCGTGGAAGAGGGCATCATCACCAACCGGCCCATCGCCGGCACGCGCAAGCGTGGCCGCAATGCCGATGAGGATGCCGCGCTGGAAGCCGAACTACTGGCCGACCCCAAGGAGCGCGCCGAACATATCATGCTCGTGGACCTCGCCCGCAACGATGTGGGCCGCGTTGCCGTCAAGGGTTCCATCCAGATCAACGAACAGATGACCGTCGAGCGTTATTCCCATGTCATGCACATCGTCTCGGATGTGCGCGGCAAGCTGGCCCCGGGCCTGAAGGCTTTTGACGCCATGCGTGTGGCCCTGCCGGTGGGGACGGTATCGGGGGCGCCCAAGATTCGCGCCATGCAGATTATTGATGAGCTCGAATCCACCAAGCGCGGGCCGTATGCCGGCGCGGTGGGTTATGTGGATTACAACGGTAACATGGATACCTGCATTGCCCTGCGCACCATGGTGATCACGCCCGCCCCCGGCGAACTGTGGAACGTGTATGTGCAGGCCGGCGGGGGGGTCGTAGCCGATTCCACCCCGGCGGGTGAATATCAGGAATCCATGAACAAGGCCGCGGGTCTGCTCAAAGCCGTGGCCCTGGCCCAAAAAGGTTTTCATAGCGTCGTATAAACAGCGTGGAGTAGACACACATGCCCGCAATCCAGACGGTGAATCTGACCAAGCGTTACACCTTGGGTAATCAGTCGCTCTTGGCGCTCAACAATCTCAACCTCGTGATCGAAGAGGGCGATTGCTTCGGCTTCATCGGCCCCAACGGCGCGGGCAAATCCACCACCATCAAAATCCTCGCCACGCTGCTGCAGCCCACCTGGGGCGAAGCGCGCATCTGCGATCTGGTCATCGGCTATGAATCACGCCAGATCCGCCCGCTGATTGGCTACGTGCCCGATTCCTTCGGCGCTTACGAAGATATGAACGTGCAGGAATATCTCGAATTCTTCGCCGCCGCCTACGCTATTCACGGCGCCAAGCGCAAACAGATTATTGACGACGTGCTGCAACTGACCGACCTGGGCTATAAGCGCGAAGCGCTGGTGGATTCGCTCAGCAAAGGCATGCAGCAGCGGCTCAGTCTCGCCCGCGTGCTGATCCACGATCCCAAGGTCCTGCTGCTGGACGAACCCGCCAGCGGGCTGGACCCCCGCGCCCGCATCGAAATCCGCGAACTGCTCAAGGAACTGCGCAAGATGGGCAAGACCATCCTGATCAGCTCGCACATCCTGCCCGAACTGGCCGATCTGTGCAACAAGGTGGGCATCATCGAACGCGGCGAACTGCTCTTCTCCGGCACCGTCGAACAGGCCATGCGCAAAGCCAGCATGGGGCTGGTGCTGAATGTGCAGGTGCGTGATCGCCAGGCCGACGCGGCCAATCTCCTGCGCCAAACCACCGGCGTCGCCGGCGTGGCCGAAGCCGATGGCATGCTCCATGTCACCATGAATAGCGAAGTCGAAGACTACAGCTACCTCGCTGCCCGCCTGCTGGATTCCGGCTTCCACCTCAAACTGCTCCGCGAAGAGGAAGTCAATCTGGAAACCGCCTTCATGCGTTTGACTAAGGGTGTGGTGCAGTAATACCGTCGCACGGGGCCTCGTATGGATATGATGTTAGTTTGTAGATGAATCTGACGTATGGCTTGCCCGGAATGCGGGCCAATACAGGTGGCAACATAACCGTCGCGTGTACCATTTGGACGTTCCGACAGTAGGGGCAGCATCCTCGGCAGTAATTTTTCAATTTTTGTATTGACACCCGCACGTATTGGCCATATCTTACATTAAAGACGACAGTTTGCTCTTCTTTGGTCTCGAAAACGAAAGTCGCGGGTCATTTTTGGATGGGGTGGATCATGCTGATGCCAAGAGATGACGGTGGGTGTCCAAGATTACTTCCGCATAAAATTGATGCTATTTGTTTGGGGATTTGTGGGCTTTTCAAAGCGCTATCCTAACCAATTCATGATTATTGGGTCTGTTAGTTTCGTTATGGTCAGTTCCAAGCGAAAGGGTACTTAGAATGAGCCTACGAATTTCCCGGTTTGTTGTCCTACTCGGCCTGTCCTGTACGGCAGTTGTAACGTTGCTTGGTTGTGACCGCTCTGCCGGGAAAGAGTCCAGTACCACGAAACCCGCTGTCACGCAGGCAGCGATTCCCTTGCCCACACCGGTGGAAGTCGGGGGGGGGAAAGTTCAAGTAGGCTCACGCGGGCAGGGGAATGTGGCGGCTATCTTCATATCTAACCGCCTCGGGGAAAAATATAACAACAAGATACTCCCACTTCAGGATTACGTGGTTGCCGAGAGTAACGCGGTGGGTTATTCCTGTATAACACTGGAAAACACACAGGAGTCCATCGCGCCCAACGACTTGGATCGTGCAATGAAAAATGAGGCGTCGCGTTTGGCCTTGGTACGGAATCTCGGCGCAGACTACTTACTTACCGCCAATTTAACCAGTTACGACGAGGATGTAGTAGAAAAAACGGTCTACGGTGTAAAGGTTGAACAAAAAACCTACACACTAACGCTTACCTATGCGGTTGCGGATCGAAATCTGGGGGGAGCGTTGGATGGCGGCATTGTTACTGTCACGAAAGATATCCCCAAAACTGCCGCAGTTAGTACCACGGCCAACCCTTTTAATGAGTTGCTGCGTCGGGGTGCGAGCGAATTGGCTGCAAAATTTAAGAAAGATTTACCCCCGCCTCTTCCGTTGAATATGGCGCGTTTCTTTGTGGATGTACGGGTGCAGTCCTTTGTTGTACCCAATATTGTTAAAAATACCCAAGGTGAGTACGTTGTTTCTAGTGAAAAGTTTCATCTACTCGCCGAAAAGGCCACCATTGGTCTTGATGGCGCGGCGGTGGGTACCACCCCGCAATTGTTAAGTGGTCCCAAGGGGCTGCACAAGATGCGCGTAACCCGCGATGGTTGTCGTTCCTGGGAAGATAATATTTCGATTAACGAAGGGGCAGAGTTCGTCATTGATCTGCAATTAAGCGATGAGACCTTGCAACGCTGGAAGCAAATGACCACATTCTTAAGTGACCTCAAGGATAGCGAAAAACTGTCGGATGCCAAAGCCGAAGTGATCAAGGGTTTCGCCCAGACTCTGCGGCAAAGCGGTTTCAAAGTTGATCTTAAAGCAGATGTTAAAGCTGACATTAATTCCAAAGACTTCAAAGCCATCAACGAGATGGTATCAAAATGTATGTGGACGTCGAATGAATAGCCGAGAGACGCTGGATAATTGGCATTGTGCTCGTGATGGTATGTTCCATAGGAGACTGACCATGTTTGCGAAGTTTGCATCGGTGTTAAAAAACTGCCGTACGCTATGCGTCATTGGGTTGGCAACCATGCTGGGGCATGTGGTACTGGCTCAAACAGAGGCGGTCACACCAGCATCAAGTCAGCCCGTTGGTGCGTTATATACCATTGCGGTGGGGAAAATTGAGGTGGCCCCCAGTGTAAAAAAGGCGGCTACTCTTGCGGGCAAACAGCTTTCATTGGAACGTCTGACGGATATGATGGACGGCCAGATGATAGTCAGCTTCCAAAACAGCCAGAAATTCAAAGTGCTGGCCCGGAGCGACTTGGCCAAGCTAATCGAAGAACAGGGCGTGGAGGGCACCTGCAAACTGGTCGGTGCGACGCATCTGTTACTGTTGAATATAGACGATTTCTCCGACATTACGGAATTTAAAACGGTTGCGGGGATAGGTTCCCAAGCCACCCGTACGGTGCGGATTTTACCCGTGGTTAAGATTTACGATTCCCAGGGGAGTGATACCCTCGCCACCGCCAGCATGCCGGTGGAAAGTAGGATTTCCACAACTATCCCGGCCGGGGTCGTGCGCAATGGCAACGCCGATGATCGGGCCATTAGTGTCGTTGCCCAGACTACTGCCGACCGCTTGGCTAATCGTATCATTGATGTTCTTTACCCACCCAAGGTGGTACGACGCAATGATAAGGAGGTGGCAATTAACCGGGGGGACACAAGTGGTATTGCTATTGGCCAACTGTGGCAGGTACGTGGTCCCGATACCATTGAAAGTGATCCAGATACCAAAGCGAGGTTACATATTCCCGGTCCTGTACTGGGAAAAGTTAAAGTAGATGAAGTGCAGCCCAAAAGCGCACTTGCCACAGTAATCGAAGAAACGGTCCCCGGCCAGATCAGTAAGGGGGCTTCGCTGTCCATGCCGAAAACGGAGAACGCCCGTGCAGTGATCTTAACGGTTGATGAACAGCTAAATGTGCGTGTCAACCCGGAAAGTGCACTTCCCACCGGGCCGGCCAGCAGCGTTTTGCCGCCTGCTCCTGCGGCCAAAGGTCTGCTTACCGTGGGTGTATTCAGTTTCAAGGTTCCGCCAGCGGTTCGGGCCGAAGTGGTTAAAGCTGGCCGTGAACCAAGTTTGGATTATGTGATTGCCCAATTGAATACACAGTTTATCCATCGTCTTCAAGAAACGGGCAAGTACAATCTGGTTACCTTCGCGGACTTGGAGGAGATCGCCAAAGCCAAGGGGGTACAACTAACGGGTGACTTTGACGCCAGCAAAATTGCACCGCTATTCAAGATGATCGGGGCGAAATATATTTTCGTCACCACTGTTGATGCCTTCACAGATGCTGTAGAAATTACGCGAACTCCTACTCGCCGAGGTCATACCACTATAGATGGATCGGCGTCTATCTCGGTAGTAACCCAGCTATTGAATCTGGAAACTGGCGAGATTGTTGATACGGTCGCGGTGAAGCGCCAAGTAACCCAGGCTACCCCCACCGTGCTTCTTGATGGTGTCGGATTCGAAGGCGGAGGCGGCAACCCGCTCCTGCTTGATCTTTCCAATGCTGTTGCTGGTGACATGGCCGTTGGAATTGTCTCACGCATGTACCCAATCAAGGTGTCTGACCGTACTGGTAACGAAATAACTGTCAATATTGGGTCTCCAGTGGTTTTGCCCGGGCAAGTTTGGGCCGTACGGGCCGCTGGCAAGCAGAAGCTGGACCCCGATACCGGTAAGACGATTACGATTCGGGGGCAAGAGTTAGGACGGGTGCAGATTACCGAAAATGCCAAAGATACCGCGATCGGCCAAGTCGTAGAGGAAATAGCCCCCAATGCCGTGAACGAAGGGGCGGTCTTGACCCAACTGCTTGGGGAAGCGGCACCAACTGCCCCACCAAGCGCGACCCAACCGGGCAAACCTGTCGCGCCCGCAGGGCGATGAATTCACGTTTAAATATTTCGCTGTAGCTGAAATTTAGCATTGAACACTTACACAGGGAAAGAACAACATGAGTCCAGAATCTTTGCGGTCGTGGTCGGTGTTTACTGTAGGGGTTAGTTTCTTGTTGCTGCTTGGCGGGTGTTGCAATATTAACGATAAAGCGAGTGTGTATCGTAAGCCGTGGGAAGAAGGCCAATTTCAGCAAGCCGCAGACAAGGTTGACGAACTGGCCAATGCGTGTGTTAAAGATGAAAAGGGTGAAAAGTCTATTTCCGAGTGGGATCGCGACTCGGTTTTCTACCTGCTGGAACAGGGTGCGATACACCGTTCTGTGAAGCATTGGGATGTTAGTACTGAAGCTTTTGATCGCGCGATACGCAAGATTGAGGATGCATGGAATCGGCCAGAACTGGTGGTAACTGATGAAATTATGGCTGCCTTAGGTAATCAGGGGATTCGTCCGTATGACGGATATGCCTATGACCATGTTATGGCACTGACATACCGGGCGCTTAATGCCATGGCCGCTGGGAAAATGGCCGACGCGTCTGTAAGTCTGTTTGCGGCGGAGGCCGCACAAAAGAACTATTGCGATAAGCGATCCACAGAGATTAAGGAACGCAAAGAAAAAATCGAGAAAGAACACAAAGAACTGAAAGATTTCAAACCCGAGGAGTTTAAAACAACCGTTACCGTTGAGGAAAATGGGAAGCCTGTCGAAAAAGAAAAACCTGCTTTTGATGATCTGAAGGCGCTAACCAAACAATACAGCCAATACACTTCGTATCGTAACCCCTTCACCACTTGGCTCTATGGTCTGAGTCGGATGACCCACCCGGATATGACCAACGACGACCGCACCAATGCGAAATCAGCCATGGATATCGTTTTGGGTATGGTTCCGGAAAATAAGACAGTATTAGCTGATAAGGCTAAAGCTGAAGCCGGTATGGATTTTAAAGCATTACCCCCGACGACCTATTTGGTTTATGAAAAAGGGTTGGCGCCAATTCGGGGCGAACGCGTAATATGGATACCGATACCCACTGGTAATCCGCTTGAGGGGCATATGACGCTGATGAAATTGGCGTTTCCCACCTTGGTCCCACGTAATTGTGCTACTGGGCATACCTTACGCGCCCATGCTAATGGTACGATATATGAAACAGAATTGCTGGCCAGTATGGACGGAATCATCGCTCGTGAGTTCGAGGATGAACTGCCTCTGACGGTGACCCGCTCTATTATCAGCGGTGTTGTAAAGGCTGGGGTTACTGCCGGAGCGGTAGAGGCTGTAGGGCGTGGACCATACGGAGGGGCATTCCGCTGGCTTATCGTGTTGTTGGGGGGAGCGTATCAGGAATTGACCACACGCGCGGACTTGCGCCAATGGGCCACACTGCCCAAAGAATTTCAGGTATGCAGTTTCCCCACCCCGGCTGATCGGATGGTGACGCTGGAGTTGCCTGCTGGGAAAAAAGTTTTAAAGCTGCCGGATGATGGCAGCATAAATATGGTTTATGTCAAATCGTTGAATACCAAAAGGCCGGATAACACCATCACCCCTGAAGTGATTTGGATCTCCAAACTGAAGTAAGGATGTTATATGAGTAACTATGGAATCGGAATAATTCTGGCTTTGCTAGTGGTGCTACCTGCCTGCAATACCGTCAATATGAGTGAGCGCGAAAACGCACAAGGGCTCAAGGAATCCGTGCAGGATCGTCGGGTAATCACGGATTTGGGACTCAATGCCGCCGCCCGGATTGTTGGTGTAAATGAGGGGCGTACGCCCGGCGGTCTGCTGCACATTCAGGTTGAGTTGCTTAATACTACTCCCCAGGTGCAAAATGTCTGTTACAAATACGAGTGGCTGGATAGTACGGGTATGTTGGTCACGCCCGTGATAGATGGTTGGACTGATATCCAGATTTTGGGGCGGGAAAGCCAGCTGATAAGTGGTATCGCGCCCCAACCCGATGTGGTAGATTTTCGCTTCAAAATATTGAAACGTTGATTTTCTTTTACAGGAGTAAGTCTGATGCAGTTGCACTATTGGCGGTTTTTGGCGGTATTGATGATGTGCCTTTCGCTGCTCGGTTGTTGTGACAACAAGGGGCCGGATGGCAGATTGCTAACGGACCAACTCAATGATAAGGATTTTAGCGAACTTGCAAATTTCATATTTAAGGATATTGAACAGGCTAAGATTATCCATGGCATTGATGGTGCGCCCGCGGTGGTGCGGGTGAAGCCGTTTGATAATAAAACTGGCGATCCCACCTTCCTCATGTCGCAATTGGTTGAATCAGTGACCTCGGCACTTACCAATTCGGGTAAGATAGCGGCTGATGCGAGTAACGATGATACAGTCTATGATGCTTGGTTGGCGGGTGTGAAACAAAATCGCAAACTCGGAGCCCCACCGCTTGAAGAGTATATTCTTCGTGGTAATGTGACGCGCCAAGATATAGAGGTCGGTAGAGATCGTGAGACTACCTATTACGTAACATTTGAGTTCGTAAATGTAACTAAGTTGCGCGTAGAGCGTACCGCAAAGGTACATGTAACCAAAATAACCCGAAAATGCGCTGTCGGCTGGTAAGCGTTCACCGCTTGCACCTCCACAGGCCTAGCGGGCTGTTAATGGGTTGATGGCGCATAGTGATTTATGGTAGTGGTACTGTTTCAGAGGAGAAATGCGATGCGGAACGAGCACAAAGTATCAACTTGCAGTATTGCCGTGCTTACGCTGGCCGTGGTTGGGAACACCATGTTTGCAGGTTCGCCAGAAGTGCCCTCGGGTTCTGCTAATCTGAATGGTGCACCCCAGTCACTCAATCGCACGGTGGATTTGAACGGTCCACCGCAATCGCTCAACCGTACAGTGGATTTGACTGGAACGCCGCAATCACTCAACCGCACGGTAGATTTGACTGGTACGCCACAGTCGCTCAACCGTATGGTGGACCTGACTGGTACACCACAATCGCTCAATCGCACGGTGGATTTGACTGGAACCCCGCAGTCACTCAACCGTACAGTAGACCTGACTGGAACGCCGCAATCACTCAACCGTATGGTGAATCTGAATGGTGCAGCGCAATCGCTTAATCGTACGGTAGATTTAACTGGAAGACCGCAGTCACTAAACCGCACGGTGGACCTGTCTGGTACGCCCCAATCGCTCAACCGAACGGTAGATTTAACTGGTACACCACAATCACTCAATCGCACAGTTGATTTAACTGGTACTCCGCAATCGCTCAATCGTACGGTGGACCTTAATGGAACACCACAGTCGCTCAACCGTACCGTGGACCTGACTGGAACGCCACAATCGCTCAACCGCACGGTAGATTTGACTGGAACTCCGCAGTCACTAAACCGCACAGTGGACCTTACTGGTAAGCCCCAATCGCTCAACCGTACGGTGGATTTGACTGGTACCCCGCAATCGCTCAACCGCACGATGAATCTAAATGGAACTCCGCAATCGCTTAACACGAACACCAATCTGAATACCGTGTCGCGGCCACTCACACATGCCGTGAACCTGAATTCCGCACCACAACTTCTTATGTACCGTACCAACCTCAATGCGCCACCGCGAATTGTATCCTATACGACCGACCTAAATTCCGCACCGCAGCAGTTGCAGCGTACCTTTACGGGCTACGGTTCGCCAAGCAGTCCCTTTGCACCAGTAAACGCACAAAATGCCAAAGACCCGTTTGCGGGAACATCTTTCAAACCTACCTACACCGCGAATGTATATAGCGCCGTGATGCCCGTTGCAGAAAGTAGTTCTTCTGCGCAGTATAAGTTGAAACTCAATGCCCCGGAGACATCTACGCAGTTCACCACTTCAGTTTCTGTAGGTCCGGTAAGTTATACAAAGAGTTGTCAGGTCGCCGACCCCCTTCAGTGCACAATCGGTCTATCGGTAAATGTTTCAGGTGCTAAGCTATCAATTTCTTCGGATGGAAATTTATGCGGTGGAGTTGGTACTGAAGTTCTCCTAGGTGTAGGGGTTGGTGCATCTGTTTTGTCATGTACTAATCTTATAGACGGTACTCCATCACTTAAAAGTAATACCTCCCTAGGCTATGGAGTTGGGATTGATGGCGTGAAGGTAGGGGTATTCACTGGAGTAACTAGCACACTTACCGCTGTCCCACCAACCGTGATGGTAATTCCTCCAGCAACCCCACAATCTGGCAGTCTCGGATCGGAAAAGCCAAAACAATGAAACACGCAATCGCCTGGCAACTACTAGTTACGCATTCATAGGGTTTCCCGATCCCTCACCCCCCGAAATAATTCCCAGTTTTCCCCCGCCCGCTTAGGCATTACAATACCTACACGCCATTTTGGCGCGCCAGCCCGCATGGACCTGCCGTATTCAGGCCCGCGGGGTTGCATTAGGAGCTATATTCATGAATGTGGAAGTTGAAGACCTCTTAATTAAGTCCCTCGGCACCGCGCGGATTGAATCGCCCATTACCCCGCTGATCACCCCAAATGCCGCCGATCAGGTCTACATCAGCGAAGAGGACGATGTCCTGTTTGACGACTCGCCCATTCACATGGCCCGGCGG
>JBAXGE010000058.1:0-12972 GCA_037139555.1 Phycisphaerae bacterium | reverse complement strand
CGGATTGGGCGCAAGACCAAGGGGCAAACCTTCGTCATTACCCAGGACCAACGCTACCAGTGGGTCAGTCTGCATGAAATCTACCTGTATCTGGATCGGGCCATGAAGCCCGGAGCCACCTACACCATCAGGGCTGCCGATCTGATGCAGAAATCGGAGAGTGCCCTCATTCCCTTTGAACCCTTGGACAGGCTCTCGCCCACCCTCCATGTTACCCAGCTTGGGTTCGTACCCACGGCCGAGAAAAAGTTTGCGTATGCCTCCGCCTGGTTGGGCGATTTAGGTCCGTTGGACTTGAGTTATATGGAACCAACCCCGTTTTATCTGGTGGATCACACGACCAAGAAAGTCGTTTATACCGGACGGGCCGTGCGGCGCAGCAAAGGCGACGAGCCGATTGATTCGCAGCAACCCGATGAACGCAACCATACCCGAACCCCGGTCTGGGAACTGGATTTCTCATCCTTTCAGCGCCCGGGCAATTATCATGTGACGTGGGATCGTTTGGGCTGCTCCCAACCGTTTGGCATTGTCGATGATATCTACCGCAGCGCCTACATCATGGCCGCACGTGGGGTATACCACCAACGCTGCGGAATCGCGCTGGAAAAGAAATACACCGATTTCACCCACCCGCGTTGCCATCACTACGAGGACCGGACTTTTCTGCAAACCACGCATCGGATGATGGATAAGGTCTATTCGGATGGCAATCCCAAAGCACAGGATCTGTCCACCGGCGTGCGGGTCAAACACTGGGGCGGGTACCACGATGCCGGGGATTGGGACCGCGAAGAAAGTCATCCATATATATCCCACACCTTGCTGCTGGGCTGGGAACTGGCCAGCGATCATTTCGCTGATGGCGAGTTGAATATCCCCGAGGGGGTCAATCGCCTGCCGGATATTATGGATGAGGCCCGCTGGGGCGCGGATTACTACCGGCGGTTACAGAATGAAGATGGGGGCGTGAGTGGCGGGTGCTTTGCCGATAATTGGCCCCGGCCCGGTGAAACCGCTCATACTGACAGCATGCAATATTATGTATACGCCCCCGACCCCGCCGCGACCTTACGTTATGCCGCACTGGCCGCACGCTATGCTTGGTGCCAGGATCGCGTGGGCTTGCGCACGGATTACAACCTCTGGACCGATTCGGCGGAAAAGGCCTGGACCTGGGCGCAGAATAATCTGCAACCCGGTGATGAAGCCAAAATTCGTGATGAACGTCTGCACGCCGCCGCGTGCTTGTTCCGGCTCACCGGCAAAGATATCTACCATCAGCAGTTCCGCGCGGACCTGCAAGTTCACGATGCCCAAACCGCCCCCGTGGTCTGGCCCAAATACGATCAGCGCTGGGGTATCTGGACCTATGCCCTGGCCGAACGTGAAGGGGTGGACCGCACCCTGCGCGAGACCCTGCGGCAGAGTCTGCTTAAATGGGTGCAAGAGGAATATGTCCAAACCACCGAGAAACGCAGCTACCGACAGGCGTATGGCGCCTGGCAACCTTTGACCTGGGGAACACAAAGCGTCCCGCAGGTTTTACCCTTACTTGTAGCGCACAAACTCAGTCAGGATAAACAGTACTTATGGCCGATCCAAACCACCTGTGACGCTGTGCTGGGGGGCAATGCCTTAAATATGTGCTGGATGACCGGCTTTGGAGCCATATCACCGCAACAGATTTTCCACCCCGTAAGTTGGTATGACGATCAAGCGGCGCCTGTGCCGGGGTTATTCGTGATGGGGCCGTATAAATTCTCCGGTTTACCTGACCTGAAGTCCGGTCCTTGGGATGTCAAGTTCATCCACCAGAGTGCCTATCCCACAGCCAAAGATTGGCCTCCGGCAGAACTGTACTTTGAAGCTCGGATAACCCCCGCCCTAAATGAACCTATCGTGCTAAATTCTGCCACCGCAGCCGCCGTATTTGGCTATCTGTCCGCCCCGGCCAAGGGGCGATAATCCGGTATGACGGTCATGCCGGAAGGGTGGTCGGCTGGCTGGCGGATTCCTGAACCGGTTGGGTGGTGGGTGGGGCTTTGCCGCCTGCGGTGATCAAATAGATGCTGGCGATGATACCCAGCAGCACCACGACCGTCAGCCCCAGAATCAAACGCGAACTGGAAGGGGTGTCGGAGGGGGTAAAATCTACGGTAGCCCGTTTCGTCCGGGGGGCCAGCAGGGGATCGGGATTCAGCAGCACGCTTTCGGGATTGAGATAATGGCCGGCCCCCTTACGGGCGGCTTCGATTTGAATGGCGCCGCAGAGCCGGGCCCACATATCCATCGGGATGGCCGCCGATTGGGGCTGGCTGGTGGTGGCTACGGGGCCTTGCGGCATGGCCTGAACCAGCCACGTGATGAAATCCGCGGTTTCCGCCGGGGCTTGGCCTTGGGCAAAGTCGTCCAAACGACTGCGCAGCGCGGCGGAAAGGTAGGCTTCGGCCTGGACGGCGGTGATTCCGCGTTGCAGGGCATAGCCATATAATGTCTCGCGTGCTGGCATTATCGCATCCAGATAGCGATGATAGATCGAGTCCGGCAGTTTTGGGTTGTTACTCATAGCCCATATTTTACGCAATCTATCGCGGCAGGGCTAGCGTACGCCCCCGAGAGGGTCGAGATGAACGAAAAAATGGCAGTTTTACCTTGGGCCCGGGCCGGTCAATCATGGCTGGTCGCCATTGCCCTGATATGTGGAATCGGACTGCTGGTCCATGCCAACAGTCTCGGGGCGGTATTTTTACTCGATGATGTGGATGCAATCCTGAAAAATACCACGATTCGTGATTTGGGCAATCCTGCACAGGTAATGCAACCACCCAGTGCCGGGGTGGCGGTTCAGTATCGGCCGGTGGTAAATGCCTCGCTGGCCGTGAATTATGCCGTGGCGGGTTATCATCCGTGGGCTTATCGCTTGACCAATTTGGCGCTGCATTTGGCCAATGCCGTCGTGTTTTATCTTCTATTACGGCGCTTGCTGCCGGTACCGTGGGGGATGCTGGCCCTATTGATTGCCATCGGGTGGCTGGTACACCCCTTCACGACCGAGCCGGTGGCCTATACCGTGCAACGGACGGAGTCCATGTTTACGCTGGCAACGTTTCTGGTTCTGCTGGGGAGTGTAGGGGCATACCAAGCCCAACAGGGCCGTTTGACCCACGTAATATGGACGGGTGGAGCGATCGTTGCGGGTTTATTGGGCGCGGGGTGTAAAGAGGCGATGGCCGTTGTGCCTTTGCTGGTCATACTCTTGGATCGTGGCTGGTTGTATCCGTCCTGGCGGGCGTGCTGGCGTGAGCGACGCGGGCTGTATATCGGGCTGGGGTTAATCTGGGTGGTGTTGGCCATGCTGATGACCACTGGCTCGGGTACGCGCGGCCCGTCGGCGGGCGTGGGCTTGGGCATGAGTTCTCTCGACTATCTGCAAACCCAAAGCGTGGCGCTGTGGCACTATGTGCGTTTGCTCATTCTGCCCTGGCCGCTGATTGTGGACTATGGCTGGCCGTTGGTGCATGATCCACGGCAATGGCTGCCGGCCCTGCTGGGGTGGGGGGTGGTCGCGGGGCTGGTCTATTGGTTATGGCAACGGTATCGCCCAGTTGCGCTGTGTCTGATCGCGGCAGGACTGGTACTGGCGCCGAGTTCCAGTTTCATACCATTGGTTACGCAAACCATCGCAGAAAAGCGGATGTATCTGCCCAGTGCGTTGGTCTTGCTGGCCGTGGGGTTGGGGTTGGCGAAACTGTGGCAATATTGGGCGGGGAGGCGGCGCTACCGGGTGCTGCTTATCTTGGTGGTGGGGGGCATGGTGATCATGTGGGCCACCCTGACGGTGTGGCGCTATACCACCTACCACGATCCCGTGACGTTATGGCAAGATACCGTGGCGAAGCAGCCCCACCAACCCCGGGCGTGGCTGAATCTGGGTTGGGCCTATTGGCAGCGCGGGGATAAAGCCCAGGCGCGGAAGTGTGCCATGCACGCACAAGCCCAGTTACTCACCGATATTCCCGCGCTCCAAACGCTTTACCTGCCTGAATGTGATCGGCTGCTGACCGCGACGAAGTAATCATAAGACCCATAATAAACAAGGGCACACGTGGTCACGTGTGCCCTTGGGTGTGGTTTTGATTTGCTTCAGCAAACGTTTACTTGGTCACCAGATCCCGGTAATAATCCTGAATCGGCTTCACGCTCCAGTCGCCCGCACACAGTGCCAATATGGCCTGCGTGGCGGCATCGGCGGCGGTCATCGTGGTAATAATCGGTACTTTGCTCAAGGTCGCCAGCGCGCGGATACGGCCTTCATCGGTGCGTGGTCCCTTGGTGGTGGGTGTGTTGATGATCAGATGCACTTCGCGGTTCTTAATGGCGTCCATCAGGTTGGGCCGACCTTCATTGATCTTGTTCACGCGTTCGGCCTTGATGCCGGCGGCGGTCAGGGTCTGATAGGTGCCTTCGGTGGCGATGATGCGGAAACCCGCCTTGGCCAGCCGCTGCGCGATCGGCACCACGGCGCCTTTATCACTGCGCCGCACGGAGACAAACACCGTGCCACTGGTGGGCAAACTGCCACCCGCGGCCATCTGGCTCTTGGCATAGGCGATGGGGAAGTTGGAATCTATACCCATGACTTCGCCGGTACTGCGCATCTCGGGACCGAGAATCACATCCACGCCGGGGAATTTGTTGAACGGAAATACCGACTCTTTTACCGCCACGTGGCTGGTGGGGACGATTTCCTTGACGCCCAATTCTTTGAGCGTCTTGCCCATCATGAGCTTGGCGGCAATCCGCGCCCACGACACGCCGCAGGCCTTGCTGACAAACGGTACGGTCCGCGAAGCGCGGGGGTTGACTTCGAGAATGTAGACCTTGTCTTCCTTGATGGCGTATTGCACGTTCATCAGCCCGCGCACATTCAGTGCCTGGGCAATAGCCAGCGTCTCGCGCCGCACCCGGGCCAAAATCTCCGCCGGCAGACTGAATGGCGGCAGTGAACACGCCGAGTCGCCCGAGTGAATCCCGGCCTCTTCGATATGTTCCATCAAACCGCAGACCATATAATCGGTGCCATCACCGATGCAGTCCACATCCATTTCCGTGGCATCGCCCAGGAAGCGGTCAATCAATACGGGATGCTCGTCGGCCACGGCCACAGCGTATTTGATGTAGTAGTTAAGCTGCTCTTCATTGGATACAATTTCCATCGCCCGGCCCCCGAGCACAAAGCTGGGCCGCACCAGTACGGGATAACCGATCCGGTTGGCCACCGCGCGGGCCTGTTCGGCGCTGCGAGCAATCCCACCTTCAGGCTGGAGCAGATTCAGCTTCTTGATGAGCTGGTTGAACTTGTCACGGTCTTCCGCAGCTTCGATGGATTCCACTGACGTGCCAATAATCGGTACGCCATAATCCTTCAGCCCACGGGCCAGATTCAGCGGGGTCTGCCCGCCGTACTGGACAATCACACCAAATACATTGCCCTGATGCGGCCCGCCGGGGTTCAGCGGTTGGCCATTGAGCCGTTCGACAATATTCAGCACATCTTCCTGCGTCAACGGTTCAAAGAACAGCAAATCAGAAGTGTCATAATCGGTGGAAACCGTTTCCGGGTTCGAGTTGATCATGACCGATTCAAAACCCAGTTCCCGCGCGGCAAACGCCGCCTGCACGCAGCAATAATCGAATTCGATACCCTGACCAATGCGGTTGGGCCCGCCGCCGAGAATAATCACTTTCTTGCGGTCGCTGACGCGAATTTCATCATCCCGCACGGGGTGAATCTGGCCCTGCGCATCGAGCTGATACATCGGGGCTTCGTAGCTGGAATAGTAATATGGCGTGGCGGCTTCAAATTCCGCCGCGCAGGTATCCACCAACTTGTACACCGGCTTGATGCCAAAGCCTTCGCGTACCTTGCGGATTTTCGCGGGGGTGGTGTTCCACACTGCCGCCAACTGCACATCCGAGTAGCCCCATTGCTTGGCCTGTGTGATCAGCCCAACATATTTGTTATCGGTCGCCGTGACCGCCTGAGGACCGGCCGCCACCAGTTCGTCTTCAAAGTCCACCAGTTCCTTGATATGGGTCAGGAACCACGGATCAATATTGGTCAGCTTGAAGACCTGCTCAATGCTGTAGCCCATCTTGAAGGCATAACGCAGGTAATACATCCGACCCTGGGACGGTACCGACAGCTTGCGCCGCAGTGTGTCTTCCGGGATCGGCCATACTGCGGCCGCCTCTTCGCCAGTCTTGACGCGCGTCGCATCCGCACCGCGTTCACCGAGGGTTTTTTCCTGGGTTTCATGCTGCCGGCCCATTTCCTGCAGCCACTTGTCATTCTTGTCCAGCCCCAAGCCAAACCGTTTGATTTCCATCGAACGGATACCCTTCTGCAGGGCTTCCTTGAACGTGCGGCCAATGCTCATGGCTTCGCCCACGCTCTTCATCTGCGTCGTCAGGGTCTCATCGGCATCAGGGAATTTCTCAAACGTCCAGCGCGGAATCTTGACCACCACATAGTCAATCGAAGGCTCGAAGCATGCCACCGTGCGTTTGGTGATATCGTTCTGCAATTCGTCGAGGGTATAACCGATGGCCAATTTCGCGGCGATGCGTGCGATCGGGAACCCCGTGGCCTTACTGGCCAGCGCGGAACTGCGGCTGACCCGCGGATTCATTTCGATCACGACCATATCGCCGTTGACCGGATTGATGGCAAACTGAATATTGGAACCACCCGTTTCCACGCCGACCGCCCGGATGACCGCCAGCGAGGCGTCACGCATCATCTGGTATTCTTTGTCCGACAGCGTCTGGGCCGGGGCGACGGTAATTGAATCGCCGGTATGCACGCCCATGGGGTCGAAGTTTTCAATCGAACAGACAATAACCGCGTTGTCCTTGCGGTCGCGCATCACTTCGAATTCGTATTCTTTCCAGCCGATCAGGCTTTGGTCAATCTGGATTTCGGTGATCATGGACGCATCCAAGCCCCGCTGGGACAGCGTCTCAAACTCTTCCATGTTGTAGGCGATCCCACTGCCGGTGCCGCCCAGTGTGAAGCTGGCGCGGATAATCGCTGGCAACCCCGTATGGCGGATAACTTCGCGGGCCTCGTCCATCGAATGCGCCAGACCCGAAACCGGACACTGCAGGCCGATTTGGCCCATAATCTCTTTGAATTTCTTGCGGTCTTCGCCCCGGTGAATGGCTTCGCGCGTGGCACCGATCATCTGCACGCCATACTTTTCCAGCACGCCCGCATCGGCCAGCGCCACCGAGGTATTCAACCCCGTCTGTCCGCCCAGCGTCGGCAGCAGGGCATCAGGCCGTTCCTTTTCGATAATCTTGGTAACGGCTTCGACAGTGATGGGTTCGATATAGGTGCGGTCCGCCATCTCGGGATCAGTCATGATCGTGGCGGGGTTGGAGTTGACCAGAATGACAAAGTACCCCTCTTCGCGCAGGGCTTTACACGCCTGGGTGCCCGAGTAGTCAAACTCGCAGCCTTGCCCGATCACGATGGGGCCGGAACCAATGATCAGGATACGATGGATGTCAGTACGTTTAGGCATCGGGCCAAACCTCTCAGCAAGCGGAATAAAATTCGCAGAGTTTTAGCAGAAAATCACCGCCGGGGCCAGTGGCCACAGCGCGATAATTTTTCCCGGCCCACTACATCACCATCTGATACGTCTCGATGCGTGGTGGTGCGGCGACCAAAGTCTCTGTATGGGCTAACAACGAGAGTGTATAAGGTTCGTAAAGATGAATATCGAACGCCTTTTCACTCCGGAACCGTCCGAAAATCATAAACTGGGCGGGATTATCCCGCGCCTGGAGCAAACGGAACTCCAAAGTTCCCGCCTCGGTACGGGTGATGGGAACCCGATTACGCAACGCCGTTTCGAGCGCGGCTTCGCACCCAGGCTTGGCGTGATAATGGCTCACCAACACAAATTCCGTAATCATGGCTATGAACTCCACCTTAAATCGCCTCCCGAGACCAAGTCGCGTGAGCCATTTAAGTTGCTAGAGCATACCGGAAAACAGCCTCCTAGGATACGGTACCAAACGGGTTAATTTTAGAACAAAACTGCCCATCACGTGCAATTTTGATTGACCAAAATAGATTGTACGATTATACTACATGTCGTTTTTGATATATATTTTAAGTCGTGTGTTCAGGAAGTTCTAAGATGTCGCCGTCAGATCCGCCCAATCCCCCCCATGATCGTAATGCCATTACTTCGGTCGGTGCCGCTCCGATGCAAACCATTCCCGATCCGTCACAAATTAGTCATGTCTCACTGGAAGGGCTTCATGGCACCGTGAATGTGCCCGATTCCAAGGCGAGTTTTTGGAAACAATGGCGGGCCTTTGTCGGGCCGGCGCTGCTGGTCAGCGTGGGTTACATGGACCCCGGCAACTGGGGCACTGACTTACAAGCCGGTGCCCAGTTCAAATACGGCCTGCTCTGGGTGGTTGGCGTGGCCAGTATCATGGCGATATTCCTACAGATCATCTCCGCCCGGCTGGGGGTGGCGACCGGCAAGGACCTTGCCCAGGCCTGTCGGGATTGGTACCCCAAGTGGACCCGCTGGCCCAACTGGCTTTTGTGCGAATTGGCCATCGGCGCCTGCGATTTGGCAGAGGTTCTCGGCAGCGCGGTAGCGATTAACCTGCTGTTCCACATTCCGCTCTTTTGGGCGGTCGTCATCACCGGGGTGGATGTTATCTTGCTCTTGGCCCTCCAGGGGATGGGGATGCGCATGATTGAGGCGGTGATCGGTGTGTTGATCGCCACGATTGGGACCTGTTACTTCATCGAAATATTCGTCATTCCGCAGACCAGCCCGAGTTTTCTGGAAATGAGCCGGGCATTGATCGCGCCGGGGTTTCGTGAGGCAGGCATGACCTATGTGGCCATCGGCATCATCGGGGCCACGGTCATGCCGCATAACCTATATCTCCATTCGGCCCTGGTGCAGTCTCGAAACTTCCAGAAGGATGACAATTCGATCCGCAAGGCGCTGCGTTTTAACACCATTGACTCCGTGGTGGCGTTGTCCATCGCATTCTTGGTCAATGCCGGTATTCTGGTCCTCGCGGCCATGGTGTTCTACGCGCCGTTACACACCCCGCAAGCCCTCGCGGACGGCTATGCGGTCGTAGCCGGTACGACCATTAGCACGGATAGCGACTGGATACGTGTTGCGTACCTGACCTTGGCGCCCTTGCTGGGCACCATGGTCGCCAGTGTCCTGTTTGCCGTGGCCCTGTTGGCCAGCGGGCAGAGCAGCACCATCACCGGCACCTTGGCCGGTCAGGTGGTCATGGAAGGCTTTATGCACTGGCGGATCAAGCCCTGGGTGCGCCGGATTATCACCCGCAGCCTGGCCGTATTGCCGGCGATTTTGATCATTGGTCTGCGGGGCGATGGCAGTGTGACCGATCTGTTGACACTCAGTCAGGTGGTGCTGGCCCTGCAACTTCCACTGGCGATGTTTCCCTTGCTACACTTTACCAGTTCGCGCAAGTACATGGGCAAGTGGCGGCTGGGCTGGTTTCTGCTCATCGCTGGCTGGGGCAGTGCTATTTTGATCGCGGCGATGGATATTTATGGTTTGCCCGATGCGCTAAAAAGAGCCTGGACGATTATCATCGGATGAGTTCGCACATTTTACGAATGAGGCAATTAATGTATAACAAGATTCTCGTGACGCTGGATACCACCGCCACCGACCGGGCCATTATCACGCACATCATGGATTTGGCCAAAATCATGGGCAGCCGCGTGGTGCTGTTGCATGTGGCCGATGGCTGGGCGGCACGCACCTATGGTCCCGATGCCATCAGCCCTGAGATCACTGAAGATAACGCCTATCTGGAGCGGATTCGCGCTGAATTTCAGGCGGACGGGATCACCGCCGAAGCGAAGATGGCCTACGGTGAACCGGCCAAGGAAATCGTCCGGTGGGTGGAGGTTGAGGGCTGTGATCTGGTCGCGATGAGCACCCACGGCCATCATTTTTTAGCCGATATCATCCTCGGCCAGACCGCCCATCGCGTGCAACATCAGGTCAAGGTGCCGGTGTTGCTGTTACGCGCCACATAACCACTACGGCTGCACTGCCGGGAGTGGTGGATTAGGTGGTGGGTTCAAGCCGATCGGTTCGCCACATTCCGGACAACGCCCCGAGGTATTCCCCGACAGGTTGTAATCGCACTTGGGGCAGTGGGGCACAAAAGCCTGTATCGCAAATTGCAGCCCGCAACCACCGCAGCGCGACGCCCCGAGCGGTAACCGCTGGGACTTCTGGCACCGCGGACACGTCAGAACGATATCCGTGATCGTGGCATCTTCTACTTCGGGGCGCTGCACTTTGCGCAGGATCAGGGCAACGACCAGTTGGGCCAGACTGGCGCAGATGGTCATAATGCTGCCTGCCGCGGCGATGCGAAACCAGAGGGATTCATCCGCATCGAGAATCCAGTCCGCCGCCACCCCTTGTACCCCCGCCAGCCCCGAGAGTCCCGCCAGTATGACGGTCCCCCAGCGCAGCATATTCTGCCAGGGCTTGCCTTTGATCATCAGTAATAGATTGATATACCCCATCGTAATCGCCGCAATGGTGCTGACGGCGGCGATCTGCGGCCAATAGAATCCCGCACTGGGAACCCAGACCCCGGTAATGGCGATGGCCATGCCCAAGAAACCCAGCAGCACCCCGGCATACCGGAAGTAACGCTTGTCTTTCATGCCGACATTTACCAGTAGCAGCATGATAATAAAACCATAACCATAGGCCAGTAAAAACGACTCAACGACATCGTGTTGCGACCGATAGTAGTATCCATAAGGGGAGGGGGATCCAAATAAGCTGTTGGGTAGCCAAAGTGCACCCGTCGCGCCCACCCAACATAACGCCGACCAAACCACTAATCCCCAACCTGCCCAGCGCACGGCTGGAAAAGTGATCAGCAGCATAATGGCGGTAACCGGCAAACCGATCAGTAGCAGAATACCCATGCTCTCCCAGATATGCCAATCGTGATGAAACAAGTACGGTTCGCCCCAAATCCCCGCCAAACTCAGCAACCACGTAAGAAACAGCACGCAGGTCCCCACCAGACCCGCCAGTCGGACCCGCGGTCGTTCCAATAAAAATGTAAATCCGATCATCCCCCCGGCAATCACGGCCGACAACCCGCAACTCCAGAGGATCCGCCACAAGATATCCCCGGTGGCAAAGAATGCCGCCAGCGCACCGACAAAGGCGGCCAGAATCAGAGAAACCAGTAAAATACCCAAAAAGACGCGGCGTAAAAGCATAATAACTCCACGAAATGCACCACAAAATCCTGCGCCCGAGAGGACTCGAACCTCCGACCTGCGGTTTAGGAAACCGCCGCTCTATCCAACTGAGCTACGAGCGCGTGCTGCGGTATACAAGACTACGGGTCGTGGCAGAACTGGGCGCTAAGGGTCTTAAAAAGCGAATGCTTCGGAATTCGCCAAATACCACCGGGCCTTTTGCGCCACATCTTGCGCTCCAGCCCCAAATCGCTCATACTCCACAGATCGGAAATTATTCTACCCCCAAAGCCGGACAAATGCGAGGGAATTGCGGGGAGCCCTCTGCAACCACCGCGGCAGGCAACGCCCCTCTTTTTGCCGGCCCCCGGCATCTTGGAGTGCGGTAATGCCCGGTACCAGGGGCTTTACCGCTTTAGCAGTCGGGGAGAGAATATTTCGCACAAAATGTGTGCCCCTGCTTAGTCCGCTATCTTATGCTATTACCCATTACTCATGCATTGGAAACTCGCGTACATCTTTGCACTCTTGTGGGTCATACACTGATACTCCCGCGAAGCGTTGGACCTCTACCTTGAGTAAGGAAGCCGTGGATTCGCAAGGTGTCGTTATGGCGGTTAAACTTAACCGCACACATTCTCACAGGAGGTTGTTGCCATGGCGAATTCCTTCAGTCTCGGGTTGCTGATTGTACTCTTGGGTATTTGGCCCGTATGGGGGCAGACTACCACCACCGCGCCGGCGACGCAGCCGCAGCGGCCGACGGCGAAGGATATTTTGGCCCGGCTGCAGCCGGGGCATCCGCGGTTAATACTGACGGCGGCGCGACTGACGGAACTCAAGCAACTGTGCGAAACCGATGCATGGCTGAAAGAATCCCTAAACACCAACCGGCAACATGCCGATTTTCTCCTCAAACAACTGCCGCGCAAGTATGAGATTCCCGATGGGCTCCGGCTGCTGGCCACCAGCCGGGATGTGTTGGACCGGGTGCAAAAGTTGGCGTTGGTCTACCGGCTGACCGGACACAAGGACTATCTGGACCGGCTCTGGAAGGAATTGGACGCGGTGGCGCAATTTCCCGATTGGAATCCCAAACATTTTCTGGATACGGCCGAGATGACCGCCGCGCTGGCCATCGGCTATGACTGGTGTTTTGACAGTTGGACCCTCGCCCAGCGCGAGACGCTGGTGGCGGCGATCCGCAAGTTTGGCTTTACGCCGGGGTTGGAGCGGATCAAACGCCAGGAATGGTGGACGGTTTCTAAATACAACTGGAATCAAGTTTGTTTTGGCGGTTTGATGGCCGGGGCCATTGCGTTGGCGGACGTGGCGCCGGAAGAGGCAGGGGCGATTCTTGAGGCGGGGATTGCGAATCTGCCGTTGGCCTTGGTCACGTATGCGCCCGATGGCGGTTGGGGGGAAGGGCCGGGGTATTGGGACTATGCCACGCGCTACACTATTTTCGCGCTGGCAGGCTTGCAGACGGGGCTGGGTACTGATTTTGGCCTATCCGATATCCCCGGTCTGGACCACGCGGGGCAGTTTCCACTGGTGGTGTCGGGACCGAGTGGCCAGACTTTTAATTTCGCTGATGCCAAGCCCGGTATGATTGTCAGCCCCAATTTCTGGTGGCT
>JBAXGE010000057.1:0-13134 GCA_037139555.1 Phycisphaerae bacterium | reverse complement strand
TGCGCCATGGCCGGTTGCCTTTAGCTGGGATTGGTCGTCGGATTGGCCGACGGCACGGGGTCCGGCGGCAGGGCGGCCATCTTCTGTTTGAGCAGGCGGCCGACTTTGAATTTCACGGTGCGCTTCTGGGGCACCTGCACGCGCTGGAGGGTCTTGGGGTTCTGGGCGACGCGGGGGGCGCGGCCGCGGACTTCGAACACGCCGAAGTCGCGGAACTCCAGACGGTTGCCCTTGAGCAACTCCGCGATCATGTGGTCGAAGGTGGACTGGACGATCAACTTGACCGCGGCCCGTTTTTGCCCGGTGGTGTCCGCGATGCGTTCGATCAATTCTTTTTTCGTTAGCGTAGCCATGGCGCTTCATCCCTACCCAATAAGCTTGATAAATCAGTCGGTATCATGCCCGTAAGTGGGGCAAACGTCAAGCCTAAAAATATACGTAACTTGTTTTCTCGTCTATTGTTGCGAGTTGACAGGTGATTGGTCAGTTGCTGGGCGCCGCTACCAGCCGGAACTGTACTACCGGTGGTGTACCGATAACTTCCAGCCCTTCCGGTAGCGCCCAACGCACACTCCGGGGGCGTAAGGTGCTGTCGGCGTTATCCGCCGCATCCAAATCCAGGAACGCCCGTACGCCATGTGCGGCCTCGCCGCGGGGCATGGTGGCCGCCAGATTACGCACCCGCTGCAGGGCCTCGGGCGTGCCGGTCAGTTCGATTTTGACGAAGCGGGGTTCGAGGACTACCTGGTACCGGGCCAGCATACCCGTCGGCCCGCTGACCCAGACGGGAATATCATCCAGAGCCACGGCCGCGGCCTTTTGGTCTGCCGTTCGGGCCAGCAGCGTCACCTGCGTGGGGCTGATGGTTACGCGCTCGTCGTTGCGGCCGGGGTACTCGACTTGCAGGCGGGCGGGTACCTGGAGATCGGTTTCGGGCTGGGCATTATTCAAATCCCGGGCGGGCAGGGCCCAGATCTGCACGGCGTCTACCCCGCCGATTTCCAGTAGTTTGCCGCGCGGGATACGCACCACGGCCCGGTCGGGCGTCAAGGTCGCCTGTTTCAGCGCCACCCCCGCGCGAACCCGAATCGGGAGGGTTAAAGTTTCCATCTGATCCAAGGCAATCACCGTGATGGGCGGGTCCGCAGACACGACGGTAATTCCCCGATCGCGAAAACGGGGCATCTGATTCAATAGCGCGGTACTATCCAGCCGGATTTCACTTTCCTTGGTTTCCGGGACACTGAAGGTCAGGCCTGCGCGTTGCCGTTCAGTGACCACCAGCGTACCCAGTGACTGGCGGCGGAATTCGTCCACATTATTCCGACTGCCGGTAACGCTGATGCGGTATTGATGATTGGCGGGTTCGCTGACTTCGATGGCCTGGGTGGGGGTGCCGGAACGGAATTCCAGCGTGACCCGCAGGTCTTCCTGACTGTCAGAGAATTGCGCCTCGGCGTACATCCAAACGAGAATGGTCACCACGATGGTGACCGGCAGCAGGCGTAAATGTTGGCTCCAGCGTAGCGACATAAAATCCCTTAAGCGGCGGCCTGTGAATCATCGGTTTTGGCGGCGGGATCGGCGGGCCGGCCCAATAATGCCGTACCGGAACTATCCAGACGTTCCAGCAGCAGAGCTTCCAAGGTTTCGGGGGAGAGTTGGCGGATCAGATGGCCGTTATCGGCCACGGAAATAACGCCGGTTTCTTCCGAGACCACGATCACCAGCGCATCGGATTCCTCGCTCAGGCCTAGTGCGGCGCGGTGGCGGGAGCCGAGTTCCTGCGGTAACTCCGCATCATCCGACAGCGGGAACTGGACCCCGGCGGCGGAGACTTTACCGCTGCGGATCACCACGCCCATATCATGCAAAATCGAACCGGGCCAGAAAATGGTATTGAGTAATTCTTCGGTCAGTTGGGCATTGATCTGGGTGCCGCTTTCCACCAGTGTGCCCAGCCCCACGCCGCGTTCGATCGCCACCAGCGAACCGATGCGATGGCGGGCACAATATTGGGCGTGTTTGACCAGTACCGGTACGATGCTCCGGCTGGGATTGGGCACCGATTTGAACAATCGTGTTTCGCCCAGCCGCGTCAGGGCCCGGCGCAGTTCCGGCTGGAAGACCACCACCGTGGCCAGCGACATGAACAAAAGCAGACGGCTGTAGACGAATTCCACCCGGTTGAGCCGGTCGCCGGAAAGCTCGATTACGACATATAGCAGGGCGAGAAACAGGATGGTGCCTTTGATGACGCGCGCCCCGCGGGTGCCGCGCAGGAACCAGATAATGGTATGGACTACCAGCCCAATGAGCAGCAATTCCACCAGCACAATCCAGGGCTGGTAGGAGCTAAGGCGGGTCCAATATTGGAATAGAAACTGGGCCATAAGTCTTTAGTATAGTTGACTGGTTAGACAAATGGACAGCGAAAAAGGCAGGACGAAAAAAATTATCCCAGTGCGAGGCGGTGGGCCGTGGTTTCGTGGGCGCCTTCATTGAACTTGGTCAGGGTCACGCGCGTGCCGTTGGGACTGTAGACCACATTGTTCATGTAGGCCCGCATGAGCAGGATGCCGCGCCCGTGGGAATCTTCCAGATGTTCCGCGGACGTGGGATCGGGCAATTCCGCGGGGTTGAAGCCCGGGCCCTGATCTTCGATGGACACATCCACCCGCGCATCGTTCACGCGATATTGCACGGTGACTTTTTTACAGGGATCGTTTTGATTGCCGTGCTTGACGGCGTTGACGAGGGCTTCTTCGAGGGCAAGTTTCAGAGCAAAGATATCGTGGTCGGCAAAGTGGTGTTCGCGGCAGGCGGTCAAAATGGTATCTTCAATCTGGTGGGCACGCTGGAGGCAGGTGTCAAACACCACGGTGGTCCAGGCGGCATCGGCGGGGTGCTGCAACTTGAGATTTCGGCGGGCTTTGTTGCTCATGGCCTGTACGCTCTCATGCTAAAGCTTACGGCGTCCTGCAAGTTTTACGTCTGGCGTCCTGCCATCTGCGATTGTACCCGGCGGTCAGATCCGAACCAAGTTAAATCCGACACATTGGTATTGTATGCCGTGGTGGGTCATAAACCCATAAAAACGCGATTTATGCCTTTTGGATGTCCTCTACGGCCTCTTTGGCGGTGGGGATAATCTTGAATAGTTTATTCAGCCGGGTGATATTGAAAACTTCGTAGATCTGGGGGTTGATATCGCTGAGGCGCAACTTCCCGTTTTTGCTCTTGATTTTGTGGTTGACGGTAATCAGTGTGCCGAGGGCCGCGGACGACAGATGATCCACCGAGGCAAAGCAGATGACCACGAGGGGCAGGACTTCACGTTCGATGATCTGATTGAGCTGATCACCGATCTCGGTGATGTTGGCCTCATCCAGAATCTTGCGACTGGTGAACTCTACCTGCACGACGTTGCCCAAACGGGTGACTTTCAGCCGTGTTTGATCTTGCAGCATATCCAAATTCCTCCGGCGAAATCGGTCGTAAAAGGTAACTTACGCACCATCGCCTGTGTGGATGTTAATCTTTACGCTGTATCTGTCAAGACAAAAAACCCGCGCCGCGAATCGGGGCACGGGATCAGGGGGCGTCAAAAACGACGCTTAGCTCTGCTTGCCGCGTTTTTTCTTGCCATACTTCTTGACCGGTTTGTTCTTCTTGGTGGACATCTTAAAACTCCTTATCTGCAATACTTTAGGGACATTTTGACGAAGTTTAACCGAAAAACCGGGACTTATCTAGCCCCTCAGGCCCGCATAGCCAGAAAATTACCCAAAATGGTCGGCCCTTCCGGGGTTAAAAACGATTCCGGATGGAACTGCACCCCGTGGAGGGGCCAGGTTTTGTGCCGGACACCCATGATTTCGTTTTCCGCGGTCCAGGCGCTGACGACGAATTCGGCGGGCAGCGTGCCGGGCCGGATGACCAGCGAGTGATAGCGGGTGGCTTGGAAGGGGTTGCTCAGATTGGCGAACACGCCCTGATTGTCATGCAGGATGGGTGAGGTTTTCCCGTGCATCAGCCGCCAGTTGCGTTCGACGATGGCGCCCCAGCTATGGCCGATGCACTGATGCCCCAGGCACACCCCCAGCGTGGGGACGCGCGGGCCGAAGTATTTGAGGACCTCGTTGCTGATACCGGCCTCTTTGGGCGAGCAGGGGCCCGGCGAGATAATGACATGGGTGGGATTCATGGTGGCCAATTCCGCGACGGTGGTTTTGTCGTTGCGGATCACCTGCAAATCCAGCTTGGCATCCAATTCGCCAATGCGTTGGACGATGTTGTAGGTGAACGAGTCGTAGTTATCAATCAGAATGATCATATTGGCCGAACTTCCTGTGGGACATTCTGTTACCCGCCGCCCATGGGCGGTAACCTGAGCCTATTAGCATAAGCATCCGTTGCCCGAGTTGCCAGTGGCCGGGGAAAAATGCCCAGACGCAGCCACGGTTAAGGCTTTGTTACTATCCGCTGATCCACTTTCATCCCTAACGCTCTGGGCGTATCATTAGCCTACTTTGGGTGCCTGCGAGTTTGCACAGGATGGTGGCATTATGTGGTCAATACGGCAGTGGATATGTTTGCTGGGACTGGTTCTGCTGGCCGGGATGGCTTCGGCCTGTGGCCGGTCGGAAGCTCCGGTGCAAAATCTGCGCATCGTGTCGCCGCATGGCAGCCGGATTAAATCCGAGTTCGCTGCGGCCTTTGAACGCTGGTATCAGCAGACTTATGGCCAGACGGTCAAAGTCAATTATCCCGATCACGGCGGCACCTCCACGATCTTCCAATATCTCGAACGGCAATACGCGCAGAACCCGACGTGTAATTATGATCTGGTCTGGGGCGGTGGTTCTGCGGAATTTGACCGCTTGGCCGCGAAAAACTTTATTGTCAGTCCGGCCAGTGCGGGGGTGCCGTTGGATGCGGACACTCTGACGGCATTGCCGGTGGAGGTGCAGGGGACGATTCTGCGCGGCCCCGAGGACCGATGGTACGGCTCGACCATGAGTTACTTTGGGCTGGTGGTGAGTAAAACGCGCATGCAGGAACTGGGTTTGCAGCGGCCGCGGTTCTGGGCGGATGTGGCCGCGCCGGCGTGGCATGGGCAATTGTCGCTGGGTGATCCCAGCAAGTCCGGCTCGGTGAAGACGTGTTATGAATTGGTCCTGCAGGCCAACGGGTGGGAGCGGGGCTGGGGGATTTTGACGGGGATGTTTGCCAATGCCAATTCGATCCGCGAAGGTGGCTCGCAGCCGGCGGAAGAAGTTGGGTCGGAGAACGCTGCGGCGGGGGTGGTGATTGATTTCTTTGGCCGGATGCAGGTGGTGCGGCAGGGGGATAAACTCGTCGAATTTATCGTGCCGGAGGGTGGGTCAAGTCTTGATTCCGACCCTATCGCCATGCTCAGAGGCGCCCCCAATCCGGAATTGGCCCGGCGATTCATGACGTTTGTGCTGTCACCTGCGGGGCAGCAATTGTGGGTTTACAAGCCCGGCGTGCCGGGCGGGCCGCAATATCGCGCTTTGGCCCGGATGAGTATTCGCCCGGAAGTCTATACGCAGGGCGGGGACAAACTTATTGACCCGCAGAATCCTTTTACAGCGCCGCCGCCGTTGCAGGTGGTGCGTGATCTGGCCCGGACGCGGGGCTTTATTCTTGGGGACCTGATCCGTTTTACGTTGATTGATAATCACCCCGCACTGGCGCGGTTGCGTTTGGACCTGGCCCGGGCGGGTGATCCGCCGGAGTTGGTGGCGCAATTGCTGGCCCCGCCGTTTGCGGAGGGGGCACTGGGTGAGGTGGTGAAAACGTATCAGCGTGATGATAAAGCCAAAACGCAGTTGCGCAGCCAATGGCAGGCGGACTATCATAAGCGTATAGAAACCATCACCGCCGCGCTGCGGCAACGCCCCACAGGAACGCGCCCATGAAGATTACCACGGCTCTGCTGGTTGGTTTGCTGCTGGGACTGGGCGCCTTGGGGGGTTGTGATGCGACCCCAAAGATTGAGCCCAATACCACCCAGCCGGCCTTGACCGGGCTGGATGCGCGGGGGCTGTTCATGCTGACCGACTTTGCCAAAGGGCATGATGAGAAGGTGAAACTCGGTTGGCTGGTTGCATCCCCCTTCAAAGCCGCGCGCGGGGAAGTCAAAGACTTTGCCCGGCAGATGCAGACCGAGCAGGGCGAGTTATTGAAAGACCTGCGGGCGTGGGCGAGCGCCAACGGGGTGAAGCTGAGTTTTCGTGTGGATCAGGCCGACCCGGTTGCCGCGGCGCGGGCCCGGCTGGAAACCTCCCAAGGCGACCTGCTCATGGGCCGGGGCAAAGTGGATTTCCAGCGTGATATGCTGATGCTGATGTGGCTGGACTATCACTGGGTCTGGAAACAGGCGGAAGAATTACGCACCCGCGTAACCGACCCGGCGCTGCAGGCGTATCTGGATAAATCCATCAAAATCCACGCCGCGGGTTTTCAGCAGGTGGATGAGTTGTTGAAAAAGTACCAGGCGCTGGAATAAACGGCCATCTGCAGGGCTGGGAAATCGCCAGTTGTAAAATGGGTAAATGGGGCGTTATACTACCGGGTCTGGACAGGTTTAGCCGCCGTCTTAGCTCAGTTGGTAGAGCGGAGCTTTCGTAAAGCTCAGGTCATGGGTTCGAGTCCCATAGACGGCTGTGGCGTGTAACGCCCCTTGGAGAGATGGCTGAGCGGCTGAAGGCGCCGGTTTCGAAAACCGGTGTGGGCGTGAGTCCACCTAGGGTTCGAATCCCTATCTCTCCGTTAAATGGTCGTGTCAGACCGAGCAACGGCAGCCTTGGGCTGCCGTTTTTTATTTCATGAATATAAATAGTTTCAGGTGCCCACCCTCACCGATAAAAATCTATCCAACTCAGCCTAATCTTACTGTCCGCATCTTTTAAAAACGCCTGCGGTACCACCATTTCAAAATAGCCGTCTTTATCGGGCAGGCCCTTGATTGGTTTGCCGGCCGCGTTCAGGGCCTGTGGTTCCATCCAGTAGGGGCTGTCCGCAGACACGACAATTTCCTTATCCTGCTGGCGCAAGATCAGGGGGTGTGATTGGCCGGTTTGACTTTTCACGGACGCGATTAATTTCGCGGTGCCGCTCTCGATATTCCACGACTCTAAACCGCGCAGTTTCATTCGTATCACGACTTGTTTGGGCCATGCTTCAGCGGTCCGTTCAATGGTTGCCGCGCCAATGCCGGTGGGGCTGGTAACCGTGAAAATGGTGCGTTCTGCTGTGGTGGTCTCCGTCACGGCATCCTTCGGTTTGGTACAAGTGATCGTGAATGCGCTCACCTCCGCGCGGAGGGCCTGACGCACAACGGCCTCGACGGCGACACACTCTAACTGCACAGCGGCATCGTAAAATGCCAGCGTACCGGTGACCGAGGGGGTGACCAGGGCACTATATTCTTTTGCCAGCAGATTCGGGACCCACTGCAATTGCCGGGTCAATTCCTCCGTGGGTGGGCTGGACGGTTTGACGTGTGGATTCACCGGGTGCGCTAGATAATACGCCTCGGTCGCTTGCTGATTTTGCGCCACCAGCTTGGCCATGGCCGCTTCCGTCATTGGCGGACCAAAATCCACCCAGATTTTATAATTGCCCTCGTGGACGAACCCCATGGCCTTCAATTCAGCTTTATCTTTGTGGGCTGGCAAACTGATCGTCCCATACCACTCCGCAGGCACGGTTCGGGTGATGGTCAGCGTGGTTTTTTCACTCGTCAGTGTCCACCCCGCAGGCAGGACGGCCTTGACTCGTGCGGCGCCGAGCTCCGCTGGTTGGGTGGTGGCAGCACCATAACCCGTCAGACCACCCGACAACATTATCCATAATACCAGCAGTGTCCGCAGCCACGATTTCATATTCAAACTCCCGTTTATGCCAACGCCCATTCTACCCGTAGTGAACCTGTTATTTGTAGCAAAATTCAAACCCACCTGAAAACTTCTTTTCTTGCTCAGCTAAAACGACTAGAATAATTATTGCGCCGATTCGACCTGATGCTTTTACATTGGTACCAACCATGAGCGAAAATACTTCCCCTCCGTATCCTGAAGACAACAAGGGTGATATTCTGGACCAGTCGGTGCGGAACTTTATTACCGCCACGGCCTCCAAGAGTCCCACCCCCGGCGGGGGTTCCATCGCTGCGCTGGCCGGGGCGGTGGCAGCGGCATTGGCCCAGATGTGCGTGCAATATACCTTGGGTAAAAAGAAGTACGAGGAGCATCGCCTCGTGTTGGAGCAGGGGATTGAACGGCTGGACCGTTATGCCCGGCTGATGCAGGACTTCGTGCAGGAAGATATCGCCGCCTATCAAAATCTAAGCGGCTTCATGCGGCTGTCCGAAGCCGACCGGCAACTGCATCCCGAATATGCGCCGGCCGTGCGTCGCGCTATTGAAGCCCCGCTCAATGTGGCCGGGCTGGCGCTGCACATCCTCGAGGAGTGCGACCGGTTACTGGATAAGACCAGTGAATGGTTGCTGTCTGATCTGGGCATCGCCGCCTTGCTGGCCCATGCCACGGTGGGGGCGTCGGAACTTAACGTGCTGGCCAATCTGCGGCTGGTGGATAGTCAGCAGGCCCAAACCTACCGCTTGAAACTTCAGGACAATACCCTCAAGGCTGACTTGCTGCTGAATGGCATTCGAGGACACATGGCTCAAACGTATGGACCCAGGCCCTAACCGGGTCTGATGATTGAATATAAGTGTAGTTGCAGCAAGTAATTGCGCGTATAGCGGTGGAATATTATCCAAGCCTCGACAGCCTGCCTCATAGGCAAATGCTCCTACGTTTCCTTATAATAGATGGTTTAGGCCCTTGATTGCCAATGTTCCTGCTGGAGTTGATACGCTCATGGTTGGTTGTAAAACGCTGAAACTGCTACGCCTGTCGCTGTGTGCTTGGACCATTTCCTTGGGCCTGATGTTCCTTACCGGCTGTATGGACCTGTCGGGCAGTGGGCCGGCCCAGTTGGACCGTTCCCTCGTTAACCCCGCCGCCCCACCGCAGGTCGCATATACGCGCGATGGCCACGTGTTCTGTATGCGGGGCTGGCTGGGTATCTTCAGTGAAGGCATGAACGCGCTGGCGGAGCGCATGGACAAACAGACCAAGGTTTCCGCCGTCTCGGTGGCTAACGAAGAATGGACCACCCTGCGTGATTTCATCATTGAAGCCCACGCCGCCGGCCAGTTGCCCGGCCCGCTGGTATTGGTCGGCCATTCACTGGGCGCCGATAGCCAGGTCCGCGTGGCCGAAGCCCTCAATGCCAAAAATATCCCCGTAGACTTGCTGATCACCCTCGATGCCGTCAGCCCGTCCAAGGTCACTCCGAACGTCAAATTGGTGATCAACGTCTTCAAGAGCAAGTCCATCGGCGACCAGTTGCCCATGTTCCGGGGTGTACCGTTGGAAGCTGTGGACCCCACCCAGACCACCGTCCGTAACATTGACCTGCGGACCGATGATCCGGGGTTTGATGCCAGCGAGGTGGACCATTTCAATATCGAAAAGAGCATGGGTGTGCATGATTTGGTCGTAACGGCGGTGGAAGTGGCCTGTCCGCCCAAATCCGCCCTGCGGCCGCCGGTGCTGCGTCCATTGGTGCCGACGGCGGTGAAGCCCCCGGCCCGTAGCCCGTCCACCCCGGTGGCCAAACCCGCACCTGATGGCCCGACCCCCAATACCTTCTAAGCCCTGACCCCGATTCGCCTTCCGGTCAAGGTTGCCCGATAGCCCCGCTGGGGGTATCCTCTCGTGTTTCCGACCCTGCGGTCTGTTAACCCGGACCTGTTGGCGGGGCCATTGAACGTTGAAGGACCGAATATGCAAGCTATGTATGACCTGTATATGACCTGGCCGGTATGGCTGCGGGAATTGGCGATCAAGGGTGCCTTTGCCGGTGCGGCGATGGGCTTTGTCAGTTTGCTGGCCATGTTCAGCATCTGGCTGGAGCGCAAAGTCTCCGGCGATATCCAAAACCGCATGGGTCCCATGCGCGTGGGGGGCTGGCATGGCTGGGCCCAGTCCATGGCCGATGGTATCAAGCTGATTTCCAAGGAAGACCTGATTCCCACCGGGGCGGATCACCTGTTGTTCCGGTTGGCGCCGTATCTGGCTTTTGTGCCGGTGTATGCGGCCTTCATGGTGCTGCCGTGGAGCCGCGATTTGTCGGTACTATCGGGTAGCTGGAATGTCGGCATCTTCTTTATTCTGGCGATGTTGGGCTTGGAAGTGCTGGGCGTGATCATCGCTGGTTGGGCCTCCAATAACAAATGGTCCATCTATGGGGCCATGCGTGAAGCGTGCCAGATGGTCAGCTATGAAATCCCTCTTGGGTTGGCCATTATCTGTGCGGTTATGGTGGCCGGGACGCTGAACTTCACAACTATCTCGCTGCAGCAGGGGGCGGGGTTGCATGTGTGGAAGCTCTTCCACGATCCCTTCAACTTCATTGCGTTTATTCTGTACTTTGTCGCCGCACTGGCGAGTTGCAAACGCGCCCCGTTTGATTTGCCTGAATCCGAATCCGAACTGGTCGCTGGCTTCCACACGGAATACTCCGGCATGCGTTTCGGTTTCTTCTTCTTTGCCGAATATGCCGGGATGTTTATCGTGTCGGCCATTCAGGTCTGTTTGTGGCTGGGAGCCTGGTATGATCCGTTTGGCATCATCGCCGGGATGGAAGCGGCCAGCCGGGGTACCGATGGCACGATCAACTGGCCGATGTTGCTGGGGGCCAATGGGCTGGGCCTGGCGCTGTTCATCGGCAAATCGTTCCTGCTGGTCTGGGTGCAAATCTGGATTCGCTGGACGCTGCCGCGCATTCGGATTGATCAGGTGCTCTACGCCTGTGTCAAAGTCATGCTGCCCATCGCGGTGGTCAATCTGATGGCCGCGGCCGTTTATATGTGGTTGATGGAAGATTTGCCCACCGTGCGTTTCGGCGTGCAGATTGGTTTGATGGTGGTGGGCGTCGGCGTGGTGCTGCTGATGGTGGCCACGGTGATCCGCGGTATTCTGCTGCGGCCCACGGCCACGGCCTATGTGATGTTCCCGAACAAATACCCGCTGCATAAACTGCCTGGGGCGTAATCGTCTTTAACGCCCCGACGGCGCTGCGCCGGCGGGGTGGGAGTATCCGCATGAATCAGCTTCCCGTCGCCGTTATCGGTATTGGCCGCATGGGCCAGCATCACGCCCGCGTCATGTCCGAAATGCCCGGAGCCAAATTGGTCGCGGTGGTGGATCAGGACGCAGCCAAGGCCCGGACACTGGCTGAAAAGTATGGCTGTCAGAGCTTTGCGGATGTGCCCAGTTTGCTGGCGGCGAAGCTTGGTTTGCGCGGCGCGGTGGTCGCGGTACCCACGATTTATCACCGTAGTGTGGCGGAATTGCTGCTGAATGCCGGCGTGGATGTGCTGATCGAAAAGCCCATGGCCCCCAGCGTTGCCGATTGCGATGCCTTGCTGGCGCTGGCCCGGCAACTGGGGCGGATTATCCAGATCGGCCACACCGAGCGTTTCAATCCTGTTATGCAGGCATTGAAAAACTATCCGCTGTCGCCGCGGTTCATCGAGGTCCATCGGATCAGTCCGATGACGTTCCGCTCGATTGATATCGGTGTGGTGCTGGACATGATGATTCATGATATTGATATCGTCGCCCACCTCGTGGCCCAGCCGGTCACGGAAGTGCATGCTGTGGGGGTGAGTGTGTTGGGCGTGCCTGAGGATGTGTGTAATGCCCGGCTGACTTTTGCCAATGGTTGCGTGGCCAACATCACCGCCAGCCGACTGGCGATGAAGACCGAACGCAAGATGCGACTGTTCTCGCCCAACGCCTATGTGTCGGTGGATTATGCCAAGAAGGCCGGCGTGGTCATCACCAAGACCGGCAATCAGGCCCAGCTCGACGAAATCCGCGAGAAACTCGAATCCGGTGAGGTTGCCGACCTGTCGCAGCTCGATTACACCAAGCTGGTGCGTTATGAAGAACTCACCGCCGGCACCGGCGAACCCCTGAAACTGCAGGCGGATAATTTCCTCACCTGTATCGCCACCCGCGCCACCCCGGAAGTGAGCGGGACCGACGGCCGTACCAATGTGGACATCGCCACCCGAATCTGCGCGGCCAGCGCCGCGCATCAATGGTCCGACGTCCCCGGCAATCGCGTGTGATAATTTACGCTGATGCAATTATGGGCAGCTTTTGGCGTTTCCATAGTCATGACACTTCCTTCGTATTTACGTATTGGTTGGTGCTTGATCTTGGCTTTGGGATTGGGTTGTTTGCCCTTTTCTGTGGCGCAGAGCACTTCCCAACCTACTACCAGGCCGACTACCAAGCCGGCGGCGGCCAGTGCATTGGCCGCCATCAAGCTCAATCCCACCACGGTGGTGGGCAAGCCCGGATACTTTCGGGTGGGTCAGGACCTGCAACGGCGTTGGTGGCTGGTTACGCCGGATGATAAGCCCATTTTTTATCGGGGGGTTACATCTGTCAATACGCCGGGAACGCCCGGGGGACGGCGGGCCAAGCCGGGGCCTTATGGCGATACGTGTGCCCGGATTTATGGTGATGACATTACGGCTTTTACCGATGCCCAGATTCGGCGCTTGCGGCAGTGGGGGTTTAACGGCTTGGGGGCTTGGTGTGATTCCGCGTTTTTTGAACACAAGGTGGACGGCGAAGTCATGCCGTATACCGAAATCCTCGAATTTGGATATATCGGTAATGTGATTAAAGGCCCCGGCATCTGGTTGCCGGATGTGCTGGACCCGGCGTGGGAAAAAGCTGCCGATGCGTGGGCGGATATGATTTGTACCCCGCTCAAAGACAAAACTGGGTTGATCGGTTATTTCACGGATAATGAACTTAGCTGGGCGCAGCCACGGGCGGAGGATATTGCCCAGCAGGCCAATCCGAATGCCAAAGTGGCCAGCCGGCCCACGCTTTTGCAGCATTGTCTGTCATTGCCTGATGACGCGGGCGCGTTTAAGGCCGCGTGGGAATATCTGCTGAAGCGTTATGGAACTATTCCCGCGGTGGGAAGGGCGTGGGGGATAACGCTGCG
>JBAXGE010000056.1:0-13215 GCA_037139555.1 Phycisphaerae bacterium | reverse complement strand
CTGGTCAGCACCCTGATTGATGTGAATCCCACCGATCCGCGCATTGCCAATCTGACCCAACGCATTGGCCAGGCCCAAGGCCGCTACGCCTGGTATTGCACGCAGGATCGCGCAATGGGGCTGATTGCCATGGGTAAATATCTGCGTCTGGTCAAGAATCAGAAACCCTATACGTCTGCAGAGTTGTGGGTGAATGAGCAACGTGTGGCCGTCACCTTTGATGGCAAACCGTTGCATCATCGCTTTGCCCAGTGGCCCGCTGACCAGCGCATTAATATCAAGATCGAAGGCGCTGCCGATGCCGTGGCCCACGTGGGCTGGCTGGCGGATGGGGTGCCCCTCAAACCACCTGCCGATCAGGATTCAGGCCTGAAAGTACGGCGCGAGTTCCTAGACCGCACCGGCAAGCCCGTGGACCTGACCAAGCTGCAACGCGGACAGGAAATATGGATTCGCTTAACCACGCATAGCCTGAATAATATCGCCAACGTGGCCATCGAAGACCTGCTGCCTGCAGGTCTGGAAATCGAGCAGACGTTTACGGCATCCAATACGGATACGCCGTCGGACCTGGCCCGCGATGGCTATGCCGCATTGGGCCAACGCACCGATAAACGCGACGACCGCATGGTATTATTCGGTGGCGTCCCCGCCGGTTATGGCCAATATGTCTATCAAGTCCGGGCCGTCACGCCGGGGACTTACTTTGCCGGTCCCGTACGTGCCGAAGCCATGTACGATGCCGCAATTACCAGTTCCCATGGCAGTGAGACCAAAGTGGTCATCCAAGCGGAGCCTTGATCATGGGTGGGTTTAGGCCTTGGTGGCAACACCGCAGCCGTTACGTCCGCTGGGGTATGATGCTCCTGAGCATCCCCCTGGCGGCGTGGGTGGCTACGTGGCTGGTACCCTATCATCCCCCGGGCCCGCCACAACCCACGGCCACGTGGTACACCGATCGTCAGGGCCAACCACTGGCCGCAGTGCTAGGACCACAAGAGCAATGGTGCCAACCATTGACCAGTGCCCAAATCCCCCGGCACGTCAAACAAGCCCTCGTGGCCGCCGAGGATCACCGCTTCTATGACCATAGCGGGATTGACGTCTGGTCCGCCTTCGGGGCGTTGTATGCCAATGTCACCACCGGCGGGATTCGGCGCGGCGGCAGCACCATCACGATGCAGCTCTACCGCCTGCGGCATCCCGAGATGCGGAGCTGGGTCTACAAGGGGACGCAGGTGTTCCGGGCCATCCAGATGGAACGGCAGGACGACAAGGATACGCTGCTGGTCGAGTACCTGAATCGCGCTCCGTTCGGAGCCAACCTGACCGGCATCGAAGCTGCTGCACGTCGGTATTTTGATATATCCACCCAACAACTATCCCTCGCGCAGGCGGCACTGTTGGCAGGCCTGCCCCAGAATCCCGAACGGCTGCGCCCTGATCGGAATTTGATACCGGCCCAAGCCCGGCGGGACCGTATTCTGCAACGCATGGCCGATCTGGACTATATCACCACCAAGCAACTCACTGAGGCGCTCGCAGAGCCAATTGTTATTCAGGATGCCACGTTACCCCAAATCCGTCACCCCGACGGTAGCCTACCCAGTTTATTGGCCCATCAGGCCACCGGCGTGTTACGTACCACGCTGGATACCCGTATCCAGCGTCTGGTTAATTCCAAGCTGCAAACCCAGCTTGAAACCCTGCACGATGACACACTGGCGGGCGCCGTGGTCGTACTGGATCAGCAAACGTCTGAATATCTGGCTCTATGCAGTCAAAGCTCCACCGCTTCCGCACTCGACCTGACTCAAACCCAGCGTTCCACCGGCTCCACGCTGAAGCCGTTTATTTATGCGCTGGCTTTCGAACGTGAACTCATCAGCCCCACTTCCATACTCGATGACAATCCCGCTGCCTGGATCGGCTTTGCGCCTCGTAACGCCGACCGAACCTTTACCGGCCGGGTCACCGCCGCGCATGCGCTGGCATACAGCCGCAACCTCCCGGCCATGTTGGTGTTGTCTAAAGTGGGTGTCCCCAGTGTGGTGGGCCTCATGGATGAATTGCATGCGCCCATCGCCCCGGCCGAACAATTAGGCCTGACCCTCGCCATCGGTGGTGCCGAACTTTCCCCCCGCCAGATTGCCAATGCCTACGCCTGTCTCGCCCGCGATGGTGAATACCGCCCGGCCCAATGGCTGCAAGGTGAAACCTCCAACCCGCAAACCAACCACCGGGTGTTACTGGCCCAGGCCTGCCAGCAAACCCTCGCGGCCTTGCGGATTCCTGAGCGTACTCAGGCCATGTGCCCCTCGGCCGTCCGTCACGACCCGGCCTGGAAGACCGGCACCAGCAATGGCTATCGCGATGGCTGGTGCGTGGCGGTCACGCCCCGGTATACCGTGGTGGTCTGGCTGGGACGCATTCGGGGCCGGGGCGATCAAAGACTGCAGGGGTCTGATGTAGCCGCACCCTTGGCCCTGGACATCATTGCCAATTTGGGACCAGTTTTGCCCTGGCCCAATACACCGGTGCCCAGCACGCCCGAAGCCCCAAAAGAATTGCTCTTGCACCGCCCGCTGGCCATTATCAGCCCTTCGGCCCATCAGACCATCTGTCTCGATCCCGACCAACCCGCGGCCCGGCAGAATATTGTGGTAACCTCCGCCGGTGGGCAGGGCACCCGGCGTTTCTGGTTTGTAGACGACCAATTGCAACCCCAAGCCAACGGTGCCACCATGTCTCTGGCACTGACCGCAGGTGTGCGCTTTATTCGCGTCGTGGACGAATCGGGTACGGCCGCAACGTTGGCTTTACACATCCAACAGTAGCCCGCAGGGGGGTTTTCCAGTACAACATAGCCCAGAGGAGTTACACCATGCAAGCGTCGAAACCCCTGCGCGTCGCGTTATATGGCAATTACGGCCATCAACTGCATCATCATCTGGCCCACCATGCCCGGGCCCGGGTCACGGCCGTATGTGCCTGTGATAATGCCATGCTGGCCAAAGTGTTGCCGGATTTTGCTGCTGTTAAAAAATACGCCACACTGGGAGAAATGCTGGCCGATCCCGAGGTGGATGTGGTCTCCATGTGTGCGCCGCGGCGGCTAGAACAGGGGCAGGAAATCCTCGCAGCGCTGCGTGCGGGCAAACATGTCTACGCCGAAAAACCCGCTGCGATGCTCGAGACAGAATTGGATGCCATTATGGCCCTGAGCCGCGAACGCAAACGCAGCTTTCATGAAATGGCGGGAACCACTTTTGAACAGCCCTATCTGGCGATACGCGAGGTGGTGGCCAGCGGTCAACTGGGGACCATCACCCAGATTCTCGTCCAAAAGTCGTATCCTTATCATGCTGGTCGGCCTCAGGATGAAACTCTCGATTCTGGGTTGCTGATGCAGGTGGGTATCCATGCAGTGCGGATGGTGGAGCACATTACCAAAATTCCGATTACCCAGATTCAGGCTTGGGAAACGACCTTGGGTAATCCCATCGCCAAGGGTGAGTTGCGGATGGCCAGCACGATGGTGTGCCAACTCGAAAATGGTGGTTTGGCCACCATCATTGCCAATTATCTCAATCAGCCGGGACTGGGGACATGGGGGCATGAAGAATTGCGTATCTTCGGCACCAAGGGTCTGGTGGAATCCATCCGCGGCGGTCAATCCACCGCCGTACTAATCGGTTCCAATCCTCCCCGCCCCTTGGCGATGGGCAAGCCGGATCAGAACTATTTCGATTTTATGATTGCGGAGATTTTGGATGCCCAGCCCATGCCCATGACGCTGGCAGAGGAACTCCACCCCACGCGCATGGTCATACGCGCCAAACAGAATGTCACACGCGTAACAGAAAAAGCTGATTAGGGGAAATCTCGGGAAGAGGCTGCCGGAGGAGGGACTTGAACCCACACACCTTTAAAGGGTACCGGATTTTGAGTCCGGCGCGTCTGCCAATTCCGCCACTCCGGCGTAGGCCCGATAAGTTACCAGATTTTACGTCAATGTACAAGCCCGCTTAGCCACGCATACCCACCGTTTCCGGACGGGCCGTGGTTTCACTTTCCAGCAAAATAGGAATCCCATATTGTCCGCTACGCGTCACCCGGGGCAGGGTGGTAGCGGTCGGATGCGCTTCGACGGCCCCTTCTTCATAAACGCCGTGGCCCAGGCCCAGATCGCGGACCATCTGATGATCCGCTTCCGGCTTGCGGCCATACGTGGTCAGATAATTGCCGATCATGGTACTGTCCGCACCGGCGTAGAAAATCCAGCTCTGCAAATCGCGCAGACACACTTCCCGACCACCGGCCACCTTTAACTCGGCCGTGGGTGCCAGGAAACGGAACAGGCTGATAATCTTCAGACATTCCATCGGGGCCAGTTGCGGCAGGTCGCCTAGGGGCGTGCCTGCAATCGCATTCAAGAAGTTGAGGGGAATAACATCCACCCCCAATTCCCGCAACGTCAGGGCCATGTCAATACGGTCTTCCCAATCTTCGCCCATGCCGAAAATCCCGCCGCTGCACAGCGAAAGTCCAGCCGCTTTGGCAATTTTCAAAGTGCGCAATCGCTCCGAGAATGGATGGCTGGTTACGATCTGGGGATAATGCCGGGCACTGGTTTCGATATTGTGGTTGATCCGCCGAACCCCGTTATCGTAAAGGAACTTGGCGGTTTCCGGTGTCAACGCGCCCAAGGTGGCGCAGGCCCGGGTCTTGCCATCTTTAGCAATCTTCCGCAGTAGTGGAGCCAGCCATTCTTCCAATTCCTTACGGGTCGGTGCCCGGCCCGAATTCACAATTCCAAAACTGTCGGCCCCCACGTCAGCAGCATGTTCCGCCGAACGCAAAACCTCTTCATCCGTCAGTTTTACCTGCCCTTGTACCGTAGTAGCATAATGGCTGGACTGGGCGCAGAATTTACAATCCTCGGAACAGCCACCGGCCTTCGCCGCTACGATGGCGCAGAAACGTACATCCCGGCCTTTGAACTGAATCCGGATTTTATTAGCCCAATAGAAGAGATCATAGACATCATCGCCGGTGACGCCGGCCAATTGTCGGGCATCCTCCCGGGTAAGTTGCTGTCCTGCTAAAACCTTATGGGCCAATTGCGTAACAAAATCGCGCACGCGTCACCTCAAAAAAACACCATACATCCCAGGCAACTATGCCTATGGGACCAAATTATAAGACCTTCGAGGGCCATTAGCCAAGCTAAATAACCCTCGAAGGTCTAGTTTGTAAACTATGCAGACGTCAAAACTTAGGGCTGCTTGACAAAAGCGCTCGAGACATCTCCACCAGCCACCGGAACCAACCGGCTCGATTTCAATTCATAGACCACGATTTTGTTGGTTCTTTGGTCCATTACGCTCAGGTATACTTCCTTCGTGTCCACCTTCTTGGGGACCGTAAACAAGATGTAGTCCTGCGATGTGCTGGGGTTGTTGTTGGCCAAGGCGTCATTGCCGGGCAAGAACACCACCAAAGCCGCCAAGACCAAAGCCGATACCGATAAGCCACCGATCAATGCGGTATATTTATTCATGGATTCACCTTCTAGTTAGTCGTTAAGTTCATGGGTCCACAATCAACGGAAACGTGCCAAGTCAGCTTCTACATTCTGGGACGTCAACGGACGAACCGTTTGGCCCACGACTTCCATAACGGTGAGGACCCCCGTGCGGGTTTCCATCATGGCAATTACCGGAGTACCGACCGGATCATTGGTGGGAACAATCAAGTATTCGCCCCGGAGCATCCGCGCACTCACTTGTGCGGTGGCCTTGGGTTCCATGCCCAAACGGTGTACCACGCCAAAGGCCAGCACGGCATTGAGAGTTACCAAGCCGGCTACCAACCAACGTTTGGTGGTCATTGCTAGACTCCTAAAAGAGACACGAACCAGTCACATCACTTTATACCAGACAACGCCCGCTATGGGACGTTAATCGTCAAATTAATCCAAATGCGTTCGCCGGGGGTCTTTGAAGGCCACCAGGACAATGCCCAAAACCAGGACAATCGTCAGGAGATAAGCCGGGGCGGTACTCGCTTCCGGCGGCGCCGGCACCTCGGTGGGTAACGTCTTGATATCCACTTGAGCCCAGAGCTGCACAGGTACAGCGCCACAGGTTAGCGCCATCAGGGAAAACCACACGATATTGAGCTTTTGCAGTGATAACATAATTGCGATGATAAATCCTCTCACGTACAAGTCAAGCCCGCTGGCAATATTCTATTCGGAACCGATACGTTGTGCCGACCATTTTATCGGCCATTGGCCCAGACTGATCACCCGCCGGTGGGGTAAATAAAGATCTATGTCCAACTTATCCGTGCCTAACGGGGTCACTACCACCCCATTAAACCGCTGTCGGTCCACCGCGTCAAGGTCCCCTTCGCCCGGGCCCGCATGCAATTGATTGTCTGCGATGGCCGCATGGTAATGGAATAGTGCTATCCCCCCCGCCAAGGCGCGAAACATCGCATCCGAGGGTAGAAAGTTAATATCACTTCCGCTGGCGAAGGGGGGAAAGCCCACCAGCTTGATATTCCCCCGGTCGTCGCAGCCTAATACCGCACCGTGTTCACTGGTGGTATCGGCATAATCCTGCGCGATTTGCCGGGCCAGTTCCGTTTGGACCCAGGGCTGGGTCAAGGCATCATTGATGAGCTTAAGTACGACCCAGTCTCCATAACACAAATGCTGCCCCACCACTTCAATCCGGTCTGGAACATCATCGCGTGATCCAGGATAGGCTGGCGTCCGAGTCACATGCGTTCGCGCCTGTAGGATGGGGGTCAATTCTCCCCGCAACGCTTCAAGAGTTGGGAGTGGCCCGGCTAGAGCCATCGTAACCAATGCAGGCACTTGAGCCAGTCGCAACCCCTCCCGCTGCTGGGCGGTCAGTCGGCCCACCACCAAGGGGGCTTGTTGGTGAATCCAGGCATATGCGTGGGTATGCCATTGGGCCAGCCACTGATACTCACCACTGCCGTAGGGAACACACCCCAGTTCGCTCACCGACCAGCGTAATCGCACCAGAAAGGCATCGCCAGGCTGGTCAGTCATCAACCATGCTTTGATCTCTGCCAAGGTTTGTTGCTGCGAGAGAATATCCAACGCCGCAATTCGAACCCGCGCCTGCGCTCCCGTTAGGACCGAAGTCTGTAACACCTCCGCAGCGGGGCAAGCCCATAATTTCCCCAGTGCCAGATACTCAGGACGTGCTGACAGGAGCATGCCAGAGTCATCGCGCCGGAGGGATAACACCATTGTGGGGGTCAGATCACGCCACTGCTGCGCCACCACCATGTCACAGGCCTGCTGTAATACCGGGCCAATCGCCATGACTGCCAGGGCTTGAGCCACGGCTTTTTTCGCAGCGATGGGGTCGAGGGCGCATAATTCCTGCAAGGCCCAGATCTGCATATCTTCAGATTGACCATATTCGCGAATAATTTGTTGGAGTATTTGCTTGCGTTGCTCACGGTTAAAATCTGGCCTTTGCCGCCATTGCACATCCGCCGCCAGCCGTTCGGGCATGCCTAACCCTTTGTCCCCCAAGCGCTGGGCAAAGTCCTCGGACCCTAACGGCTGACAGCCCCACCCAGCAAACATCAGCACCAAACCCAGCAGATTTAAGCCGTAAAAGCGAAAAAAACATGAAATCATCGGGCGCATAGGGTATATTCAGTATATGGACTTTTTACGGGACAACCTACTCCATCTGATCGCAATAAGTATATTGCTTGTACTCTCGGCTGTCTTTGCCGGCAGTGAAACAATCTTTTTTTCCCTCTCCCGCTCCGAACGCGCCCACATGAAGAAATCCGGGCATGCCTGGGAGCGGCTGGCCGCCAGCTTGCTGGATAACTCCAAGGCCCTGCTGACTACGATCCTCATTGGCAACATGGTGTGCAACATCCTGATTTTCGTAACCAGCGCGATATTGATTGGCGAAGCCACCACGGCTTCAGGTTCGCTTTGGCTGAGTCTGCTGGGTTTCATCCCTCCGCTGCTGGTTACATATCTCAGTGATATCCTGCCCAAGGTTCTGGGACGCGTCAATAACCGGCGCCTGGCGCCGTTATTGGCCATCCCGATGTTGACCTTGATGCGTCTGCTCTGGCCAATCTATCGGATTATTAACGGTCTGATATTACAACCCGTGCATAACTTTTTCGCACTCAGTCACCGGGGCGAGAATTTATCGCCGGACGAAATCCGCGAAATGCTGACCATGTCCCGGCAAGAAGGACTCATCGACATATCCGAGCACGAACTCTTGCAGTCTGTGGTCAGGCTGCGGGATTTGCGGGTGCGCGAAATTATGACTCCCCGGCCTGACGTTTTGGCCTTGGAACTACACAGCAGCCCCGAACTCATCCGCAAGACCATTAGCGCCGCGCACTTGAGCAAACTTCCGGTGTATGACAATCAAATTGACAATATTTTGGGCATCCTCTATTGCCGTAATTATCTTTTGGAATCTCTTGTTAACCCCGCCGACATCAGCAAGATGCTCCAAACGCCCCATTATATTCCCGATTTCTTCACTGTGGACCGGTTATTGGATACCTTCCGCGCCAGCAAATCGCAGATGGCGGTCGTGGTAGACGAATATGGTGCCATGGTTGGCGTGGTGGCATTGGAAGACGTACTGGAACAATTGGTGGGCGACATCAGTAACGGCGATGAAGAGCATACTCCGCTGGTCCAACAAGTCTCTCCCAACGAATTCCTACTGGCCGGCCACCTGCCGGTGACGGATTGGGCGCGGTCATTTGGTAAAAACGTGGATCTGGCCCAAGCCAGTACCATCGCCGGACTAGTCATCGGAAAATTGGGCCGGGTTCCAGCATTGGGCGATACCGTGCGTTTGGGGGACACCCTGATTCACGTGGAGAAAATGCAAGGGCGGCGCATTATTCAGGTCCGTCTGCACCTCAGTGTGGAGGTGCCCCCAACATGATGCTGCTGGCACAAACCCTATCCAGCACGGCTCCCGATCACGCGCTTCTGGCAACGTCTGAGGCCTGGAGTATCGTGGCCTGGCTGCTGATCGCCATAATTACCTTTCTCCTGACCGGACTATACTGTGGCGCGGAGACAGGCTTATACAGTATCTCGCGTTTACGCTTGCATATTCGCGAACACCACGGCCAAAAGTCCGCCAAAGTCGTAGCCAATTGGCTGGAACATCCCACCTACCCGCTGGAAGGTTTGTTGGTACTACAGAATATCGCAACCTTCAGTTTTTCCACTGCGGTGACCCACATCTTCATGCTCTTTGGCTATTCACCGGCCATGGAAGCCACGCTTTCCACCCTGTTGATTGCCCCGATTATCATTGTGTTTGCCGAAATTATGCCCAAAGACCTGTTCCGCCACAAAGCCGATACTTGGGTTTACCGCACGGTACCTTGGTTACAATTTTCCTTCATTCTCATTACGATTATCCCGATATTGCCTTTGATACGCCTGCTCGGTTACCTGACGCAATCCATCCTGCGGTTGCAGCACACCACAGAGTCCCAAACACTGGGCCACCGTCAGGAATTTGCCCAACACTTTGATGAATCCGAAGCCAGCGGCGCCATCACCGGGGCCCAGCGTGATCTGGTCCAGCATGCCCTGCGTATGGTGCGCACCAAAGTCGGGGACGTCATGGTCCCATGGAGCCGTGTGATTGGGATTCCGGCCAAAATCAGCACGCCGGGTTTCATCGCTATAGTCAAACATTACCCTATTTCCCGGATGCCGGTTTTGGGTAATCATATTGGGGAAGTTATCGGGGTCGTGGAAGTGCTGCAAGTGCTGGCCGATACGGAAATCAATCTCAAACGACACACGCGGCCGGTCATGACGCTGATTACCGAACAGCCGGTGCGTTCGGCCATCACCCTGATGCAAAGCGCCCGCCAGACGATTGCCGTGGTGGTCAATCACAAAGGGGACGCGGTGGGTTTGGTGACAATGAAAGATTTGGCCGAGGAATTGGTGGGCGAGTTGGAAAACTGGTAAGGTCAGGGTGCATGCAACGCGGCATACATCTGGGCGACCGTAGTACCGAATATGGGATGTTTCACTGCCGGGGCGATTTGTTGCAGGGGCTTTAGTACAAAGCCGCGCTCGTGCATACGCGGATGCGGGATCGTCAGATGCGGGACATGCAGCACCAAATCCCCATACAGCAGAATATCCAGATCGAGTTTGCGCGGGCCGAAACGTACTTCCTGGCTTCGTTCACGCCCGGCTTGGCGTTCTAGTTCCAATAACACCCGCAGTAATTCGGTGGGGCTCAGGGTCACGTTCAACGCCGCCGCCGCGTTGAGATAATCGGGCTGGGCGGCCGGGCCACCAACGGGATGAGTCGTGATAAAATCAGACACCCGTACCACCGCTATGCCGGGCGTGGCACGCAGGGTCGCAAGGGCCCATTGCAGGGTCGCTTCACGCGGCCCCAAATTTGCACCCAGACCAATATAGGCGGTTACGGGCATACGACTCCACACGGCCCGCAGGCCGGTTTATTAGCCCGGGTACTCGTTGCACAGCAGACGCAGCGGAGCCACATCTTCTTCGATCGTCGGGAAACGTCCCACCGGCTTGAAGAAGCGGTTATCGGTGGCATCATCATTCACACTCGATACTTCGCCCACCAAGGCCATCCCCGCCCCCGGCTGAGCATAAAATTCGTGATACAGCCCCGGCGTCAGGGTAATGCTGTCGCCCGGTTCCAATACGACCAACCCGCCGGGCTTGACGTTACGGGTGACCCCGTCGCAATTAACGACAATGGGGGTATCGGCCAATTCGCCGGTGGCGGTGGAATTAAACAGTTTGCAGACCAGTTTGCCAGCCCCGCGATTGATAATGTCTTCGGTCTTCTGGAAGTGAAAGTGCAAGGGGGTAACCTGCCCTTCCCGCACCAGCAGCAATTTCTCGGCATAAATCTTGCAGTTTTTGGGGTCATCCGCCCGGCCATTACGCATGGTGAATAGGGTCAGACCACACTTATCGAATTGACCGGACCCAAAGTCCGTCAAATCCCACCCCAAATGCCGGGAACGAATCTCATGGGCTTCCGGACCCATCTGCCGCCACTGCTCCGGGGTCCAATGGGCAAAGGGCGGGAGCCAGAATTGATGTTTGGCCAGAAATTCAAGCGCATCCGCGATCACCGCATTCAATTCCGAGCGTTTCATGGTCTGAGTCCTTTTTGTCAACGATTTCGGTTATAGTCCAAGCAATTAACGGGCGCAAGTTATAGACGTTGTCCGATATTTTTGCCAGTTGCCAGAGAATATTGTAATCTGAAGCCCTTTACCGCGTTGTAACAGGCACATTGAGGTAGATTTTGTATGACCGAGCAACCATCGCCAACCAACCCGACCAAGGCCAATAAGCCCAAAGCCAAGCCCAAAATTCACAAATGGGTGGTCGTTCTGGCCGTGTTGGGCCTACTTGGAGGCACGGGCTACTGGGCCATGGGGGGCTTTTCTAATTCCAGCCAGTTGTCTGACGCCCAAATCATCAAACACACCGTAGCTTTGCAGTCGTTTGATGTCAGTGTCAAACTCAGCGGTGAACTGAAAGCCAATCGCACCATCGAAGTCAAGAACGACGTTGAAGGCCAAACCACGATCCTGTGGATCGTGCCCGAAGGTAAAAGAGTCAAGCAGGGAGAAGTGATTGTGCGCCTGGCGCAGGACTCCATCCGCGAACGCGTCGAAGATTTTCGCATCAAAGTAACCAATGATGATGCCGCCCGGATAAATGCCGCCGAACAGCTCAAAATCCAAGAAAATCAGAATGAATCCGATATCCAAGGCTCGGAGATTAATGCCGAGATGGCCAAAATGGAGTATCAGCAGTACAGTAGCGCCGATACGATCAACCAGCGGACGAATCTGATGGTAGCCTACGAAAATGCCCAGGTGAAATTAGAGCGCCGCACCGCCGATCTGCAGCACACCAAAGATCTCGCCAAAGACGGTTTTGTAAACGGCAATGACATTCTGGACGCGGAAATTCAATTCCGTGATGCCGATAACGAACTCCGCGCCAGCAAACTGGCGCTCAAGGCGTTCGACGAATATAGCAACCCTCGGCAGCTACGGCAGTTGGAACGCAAGCAAGCCGAATCCGCGCGCGAAGCCGAACGGGTAAAGCGGCGCACCGCGGCCAATATTCTGCTCAAAGAGGCGGACTTGCGGGCCAAGGAAGCGCAACTCCGCGTCAACGCCTCGCGCTTGGCCCAATTGGAAAAACAGCTCGAAGCCACGATCATCACCGCCCCACAAGACGGCATGATTGTCTATCAATCCTCGGTTGGCCAACAGAACCAGAGTGGTGGCGTCATCGAAGAAGGCGCCACGGTCCGGCAAAACCAAACCCTCATCCAACTGCCCGATACCACCGAGATGCTGGTGGAAGTACGGCTGGCGGAACAGCTGATTGACCGGGTGGAAGTGGGCCAGCGGGCCACGGTGACGATTGACGCGGTTCCGGGCATGGTCCTGACGGGCAATGTCCGCAGTATCAGTGTACTGCCAGACAATACCAATCGCTGGCAGAACCCCATCAAAGAATATCCCATGATGATCGAATTGGACCAAACTCCATCAGGGGTGAAACCGGGCATGTCCACCCGGGTCGAAGTCTTGGTCCGGCGGTTGGATGATGTGATTGCCGTGCCGGTGGCGGCGGTTTTTGCCGGGGCGCGCCGTTCGTATGTCGTCGTCCCCACTGCGCTGGGCTATGAACGTCGGACCGTGGAAACCGGACTGGCCAGTTCCGACTGGATTGAAATCAAGAGTGGCCTGAAAGTTGACGATGTGGTCTTGCTCAGTAAGCCCAAGGATTTGCCCGATGAAGTCGCGGTGGGTGCGGAATCTCAGCCCGGCAAGCGACGCAAACGTCCCGATCTGGGAATCACAACATATGGCAGCACACAACCGGCTACCACACGGTCGCGCCGGCACACCACCACTGCGGAAGCTACCACCCAACCCGTTACGACCCAACCAACGCCCTGAGCAGGATCATTCCCGGGAGCAGTCATGCGTGTTTGGCTCATCAAGCAAATCGGTCGCGCAGCGCTGGGAGTGTTATTATTCACCAGCGGTGTAAACACCTTTGCCCAAACCACGCCGGCCAGCGTGACAACCACCAAGGCAGCGCCAACCACC
>JBAXGE010000055.1:0-13255 GCA_037139555.1 Phycisphaerae bacterium | reverse complement strand
ACCCGGCCAGAAACTGCATGGATTCCGCCGCTTTGGCTTCATCCACGGTTTCCGGAGTATCCAACGGGGTATCTACCAAGGATCGCGTCACATTGATCGAAGATAATGCATAGCTGGTAATGCCAGCCAGATAGGTGGCATTACCTTCAGTGACGGTGTTCACCGTGGAAAGACCACGAATTTGGCCAGCTTCGATTGAAAAGGCATCTTCCAAAGGGGTGGCTTGTTTCAGCCCGATAATTTTGGCCAATTCAGCCACACTGTCGCGCTGCACTCCCATCATATCGCGGAAAAAATCCGCCGGACGGTTGAAGCCATAACCTTTGACCGTGTCCCAACTCAGTTGATCCGCACCGGCGGATAGTTCCAGTGACAGGCTCCAAACCCGTCCCCCGGCGCTGGCTTTAACCAATCTTTGTAATAACGCCTGCCCCTGTTGGGCAGAAACAGTTTTGACCACCTGTTCCTGGGCGAGATTTTCAAGTTTTTTCTGCAAACCTTCAATACTTATCAATAGTTGCCGGTACGGCTCCGGATTGCTGGTCGTCAGCCACTCCGGCCCTTGCCGTACAATCCCCACCCGCTTGACGATATCCGCCCGGTTATCGCCCCGGTCGATAAGTTGATACCAATCACGAATTTTGGACAACTGGGCCAATTCGTCGGCCTTGGTGGGATCTTTTTTAGTGATGGGCTGGATCACGCGCGCGGTCTTGATCCGACCCCGTTGGGAAAGATCATCAATTTGCGTTTTCAATTCCTGTGTGGCCCGGGTCATCACATCGGCAGCCGTCTGCATGGATAACAGGGGCAGAGTTCGACCAAACAGGCGTTCCGCATTGCTGCCCGCCATGGGTAAACCCTCGAGCAGCATGAAAACCCGAGCTTCATCGTCATTTTTAGCCAATAATTGCTCGGTCCAAATGTTCACCGCATCGAGATACGCTTGTTGGGCCGCCACCTCATCTTGGGCACTACCGGCTGCTTTGATCTGTTTATCCAGATTCGCAATTTTTGGGGTGCTGGCACTGACGTCACGCCGCAGGGGTGAAGTTACTTTGACGATTTCATCCAGTTTGAGATCTAACTCGGTAACCCGCTTGGTCAACTCATCAATGCGCGGATTAGTTGTGGTTTGGCCTTCCGTTTCTGCCCGCAGTGTACGCAAAGTACGCTGTGCCTCACGGCGTTGGGATTCCAAATCCAAGCGTTGATCATCCAGCTTATTCAGTTGCGGCAGTAGTTCCTGGCCCAACTTGGCCTTGATTTTTTCGATTTCCACCTGACCATCAGCGATGGTTTTCAAACGGTCAGCTTCATTTTTCTCCGCCTGCACCCGGGCATTCTTGATGGCTTCAGGATACAGCTTTAAACCAGAACGGATAATGTCCATGCTCTGAGGATCAAGCAGCAGCTTGCTGGCATCCATCCCCTGCCCGTAGACATCACGGCTGGCAATCAGGCCCGCAGCGCTATCGGAACCGATAAAACGCAGCGCCAAGTCCAAGGCCCGGGCGGATCCCTGCATTCGCGCGGCTTCATCTTCCAGCGCCTGGACGCCAGTTTGGTTAAAACCCTGGCTTAGGAGATAACCAAACTCGTTGGCCCCGGCCAATCCTAAACAATGGCCATCACTAAAGACTACGGCCACAGCATGTCCCGGACGGGCACTGGGGTCCGCCATCATGCCTCGGATCAGGTTGAGTCCCGCGATCAATTGCAGACTGCTGTCCGCGCCATGCGGACCCGCCGGGGCAACCATCATCGAGTCCAGATAGCATTGAATCATCAGTAACCCGGCACTGGCATCATCCTGCTTGGCCGGGGGTATAATCGCCACGATATTGCTGGTTTGCACCTTCGTCCAACGCGCCCCACCTACCAAGTGGGCCGGTACCGCCGCTCCGGACTTCAAGGCCGTGTCAACCGCCAGCGTGGCAGTTGGGGAGAGTAGAAACCGTGGGATATTCAGAGGTACATTGAAAAACTTGCGGTTACTTTCGAAATTGCTCGTAGTTTTGGGATGCCGGAACAACACTGCGGCGGCCCCCAACTTGGCGGCATTTTCCCAATTTTTACCACTGTTAAAATTCAGCACCACAATGGCGTCTTGGATAACTTTGCCGTCCAAATCACTTAACTCACCATTGCCCCCCTCCACCAAGGGAGCATCGAGTCCGGGTGCGGGTATATACGAAGCCATTACCAGATTTGGCCATACCGCATAGACGCCATATTTCTGGCCAGCGATCTGCAGCGTGGCCCCGGCATTTTTGGCGTCAGGCAACGTGGTTGCCACGCCCGCTTGGGTGGGCTCATCCCCCCCCACATCCACTGGTACTGTCAAGGTGATCGGCTGTTCGAGTGTTTCTACGCCCAGACGTTTAAGTTCAGCCCGTACATAATCGCGAACCTTGGCATGTCCCGGTTGCCCGACCACGCGGGACCCCAAGGCATAGATGGTCTCGACCTCCCGGCGCACCGTGGCGGCATCAATATGTTGCCACAAGGCCGGAGACATGACGGGAATTTTGCTCTTGGATACGGGTTTGACCACAGGTGCGGTGGCTGGTTGGGTTTGGGTAGTGGGAGTTGTGGTCTGTGCCCAAACGTGCAAGCCGCCCGCCAAGACTAATACCACAACGGCCAAGATGCCACACCAAGGGGAATATTTATTATGATAGTTCATGGCCGACCGTTACCAAGTAAAGAACAAAGGAAGCGTTTGTCCGGAAGACAGCGCAGGGACCAACCCTCGGGCTATGGCCCAGCCTGCCAGAGCAATCAAGTAGCCGATAATCACACCCCGGAAGAGTGGCAGGAAGCGCACAAACAGCTCCATGCCCCCAATCCGGAAGATGATTGATTTGATAATCCAAGCCAACAAAGCCGGTCCCCAGAAAACGTTTACCGCAAACGTGGGGGAAAAATATTGCCCCGTGCCCATGGCCGTCACCAGCACCAGAAAACCTACGGGGTGCAACGGGAAGCCCGCGATATAGGTACGGCACAGCAGAAAGGCCAGCATGACAAATCCGCCCACCAGCATCGCATTGATCCGGACCCACTCAAAAGCCCCCTGGGTCAATTCCGCACCTGCAAAACGGTACAGGATATAGATGGAATCAGAACCGCCGGCAAAGGAGGTGTTTGGCCCCAAACCCTTGGCGTCGGAATATTGCCAGAATACCGCCATGGGCAGGCACACCAACAACGCTACTGCGGCGGCAATAAACATGCCCCACGCCATGCGTTTCAGACTGACTTTCTGCCGTTCTGCCAGAGCAATAATTTCCAACTGGTTGGGCAGCAACATCGAGATGGCCGAATTCGATAGAAAACTCATACTGCCCACGATGGCCGAAGCTTCCGCACCAAATACCTTGGGACCACCGAACATCAGGTTATAGCGGGACAGGTTCACCAGTGCTGGCACCATCGGTAAGCCGGTTTCCGCACGCAAGCGGGCGGCGGCAATGGTCATGGCGATAAAGAGCCCCAGAATAATCAGCAGCAAGAGTATGCTCTTGACCCCAATCAACCAGCCATAGAGCACCATACCCGCCGGCAACAAGACTAACAGGAACGGCAAAATCTGGGGATGAATCAGCCAATCGCCGATTTTCGCCCGGTCGCCAGGGACCGTGGCGCCGACAAATATCTCCCAAATTCGGCTACGCGAGGCCCACAGCATCCAAGCCGTCATGATCAGCATGGCACCCGCAGCCTGATCATCCCAGAAGGGAAACGGCCGGTAGGTAAAGTTGCGAATCATGTCAGGGAGCGGAATGGTATTGCTGGAAACCCCCATCACCCCGAGGACCAGCAGCGTAATCATCCCCAATACATACACCCCCCAGATCGAGCGCGATACTTCCAGACTCACCAGACAGAAGATGGCAATTAAAACCGGGCTCCAGTAAATCGCTGAGTAGCCAATGTAGCTGAAGGGTGGATTCTGCAACGCCGGGCTCAAATTGATCAACATGTATGCAGGGTCAATGCGGTCGAATAGCGGTAAGCGGAAGTGGGCGGCGGCGGGAATAGATACCCACACCAAGCCCAGGAACAATCCCAACAGCAATAATGGGGTGATACCCTCGCCACGCTTCTTGATGGAACCTGGGAGGGTACCCATCAAGCCATTGGACACTTCGACCAAAGGCATGGGTAAATTTTCGATCCGCAACCAAATCCGCCGTAACACTTCCGCCATGGTAATCAGAAACGTGATGACCAAGAAGGAAAAGCCACCCCAGACCAACAGAGGTTTTACCCATAAACTCCAGGGGATAGGCTTACTTTTAACCAGCGCCTTGCCGTCATCGGACAGGGGCGGATCAACGATGTATTTATCGGCCATGCGTGCAGCGGAACGGGTCCATAAACCACGTAAGCCTTCCCGTTCTTCCGGGGTGAAATCCTGATCCCCTTCCAGTCTGTACCCCCCCAGACTATCACGCATTAAGCGGTTACCAAACCACCATTGGACATTCAGGGCTACCGATTCAAAATAACCCAATCCCTGCGTCACCGGCGTAATATCGCGGGGATCACGCCCTAAGTGGGTAAAATATGTGGTCAAGGGACCATAGGTGTCGGCTTTTAACTTGGCATCCTTTTCCTGTTCCGGTGTCAGTAACGGGCCGGGCAACTTGGGATACACCACCGGGCTTTGTCGTTCATAACTGCTGCGGACCGTCTGCACGCCCCGGTTAAGCAATTCGTCCATGACCCCAGTAATATGCCCCAACAGGGGACGAACCAGACCGGTGGAACAGATCGTAACCCCCACCACCAGCATGGCATACAGCAGTACAAAATTGGCCCGCGGTGAAAACCGTTTGACTAAACCTGCCGTCAAGGCCGCCAAGACCATACCGGTAAGCACAATGATCGCCACTGGCGGAATACCAAAGGACACCAACGAACCGACTTCTCCAGACCCCATTTCCAGCCATTGCACCAACAAACACAGTGGGATTAACGCCAAGGCGCCCACAAGTATGGTCCACCAACTAGCGACCTGTAATTCTACCGTTTGGGAGGACTCGGTCGGTTTAACCGGGGCGGATTCGGTATGCGTATTCTCGTCTGTCATATGGGTAGCGTCACCTAAGCAAAGCAATGCTTCGTAAACCATTCCGCTCTAACGCGAAAAACGTGCCAGAGACCAGAGGGCGTTGCAGGCAATATTGAACCTGTAGCTCAGTATCACAGACCCGAGAAAATACTCGTTTATTGCCTTCTTGGCAACCGATTCAGGGGGGCTAAAAATCATTTTGTTGCCGGGACTCCGGTTTGTACTGCGACTAAGGCACAACTGAGTATCTCCGCACCATTACCGGTGGCGCTGGCTTTGAGTTCAACCACGCCTGTGGCCTCGGTGCCGGGGATGGTAACCATTTGGATGATTGCGCATCCTTCATTGGCCGTAGACTCGGGCAAAGTCAGGGTTTGTCCGTTAAGCGCAACGGTAACCTCTCCAGCCTGCACATCCCGGGTAACCAGCCGTAAATACAGTTTTTCACCCTTGATCCCGGCTGCCGGAAGTGTCGCAGTAATGCTTTCCCCCGCTTTAACCGACTGCAACACCCAGGGCAGATACCACTTTCGATGATCTTCGGTCTGCCGGGGGGACGATTGCTTATAAACGTCGTGAATACGCCAGGAACTCAGCATGCGCGAACCAATGGGCGCTACCGCCAATGTGCCCCATGCACCCTTTTGGGTATTTAGTTGGGTCCCGGCAGCATAAGTCAGGTCCGTCCGGGTCACGGGTGTGTTGTCGGTCACACCGGGGAATGCAATTTGCACATTTTGGACCCAGCGGGTGTCATTCAAGGCTACCACCACCACATCTGTCCCCTGCCGGGTGGCGACGGCGCGGACACCGGGTTGGTCCACCGCGAGTTTCAACATCGTTCCGCGTAAATCCGCCAAAAGGGTATAAACATCTGTTTCCCCCTTATTGGTGCAGTACCCCGCCCGTAACGCATGGGTAGCGCGACCATTGGCAATATCGGGAACCCATTGGGCCATACTCAGGATATCCAACGCGTTGTAGTAGGCCCGGTTCAGTTGGTCGGCACCGTCATCAAAAGGCTTGTCTTCGAGTTTCTCACCCTTATTTGGGGTATCAATCAGATCATTGGTTTCGGTATTAAAGATGGGCCAACGCTTCTGGAACTTGTTCTGGGTATACGCTGTGGTTACCTCATACCCAGCGGCAAACGATTTGGGTTCGCCCTGATAGTGATGTTCGGTGAGGAAATCCATCTGTGCGTGACAATCCTCTAACACCCGGCCCACAAAGCCGGTCAGATTGCTGAAATAATCATCGCTGAAGCTGGAACTGCACGGTCCGCCCAGTTGCACATGCGGATTGGAACTGCGTGCACCTTTGACCGCAGCCAGAAATATCTGGCTGTATACCTTGGAAATATATTCTGCGGGAATATCCGAGAACTGGGTGGGGTCCATCATCTTGGGATCATATTTATTCATGTACCGCGCCCACATAAACGGCTCGTTCCATACCTCTAAATAGCGTGGCAATCCCTGTTCCGGGTCACCGGGCATCCACGCCCCTCGTGCCCAAGTCTGATAAGACGCCTCCACCTTGGGCAGGAAACTGCCCATGTCTTCCGTCATCCACGACGGTTTGGCCCAAAGATTTTGGGTATAGCCCATCATCACCATATCACTGGCATCTGCGGCGATGGCCCGTTCGGCGGCGATATTCAGGGTGGCGGGAATCACCCGGGGTAATGCCTGTAATTCATCTGGCGTCTTGACTGTACCGCCAAAACCTGTATGTTCGATCCGACGCAGAAACGATGGCCGCAACTGTTTGGTATAGGCCAATACCGCATCACGATCTTTGGCATCATTTGGATTGACATCATGGAAACCAAACAATCCCTTGGGCAGTTCCGACTGACCTTCATGGGCCAGAATCGTATTGGGATCGATCGTAACCTTCACCTGAGCCGGCGCCGGGGTCGCCTGCCAGCCGTCTGCGGTCCACTTCACGGCTTCGATGCTATGGATAGTGAAATTTACCTCTCCTGCACCAAAGGGGTTTTGCACGCCCACACGTAACGCCCGCACCTGCCGGGTATCAATCCAACGCGAATCATCAAAACCACCTGCAGGGAGCAGCGCGTCAAACGGCACGATAAAACTTTGTTTGGTGCCGGGAAAATAACCCGCACCATCCGCCTGATACCAAGCTTTATTGGCTTTCTGTAGTCCCACGCCGATGAGTATATCCGGACGCTTGGCAGCGCTGGAGACTGTGATGCGAATCCCATCAAAGGCGGATAAATCCACAGTTTTGGCCATGGGCAATACCATATACGCCCCGGCCATGGAACTATTCACCCGTTGGGTTCCCAAATCTGCGTTCAGGGTCACCCCGCCATCGGCAGCGGGACGTAGTAGCAAATGCCCCTCGGTGCCCATCACCCCGGGTTCCGCCATCCGAACCATTCCGGCCTGCAGATCGCCGGTAATGCCCTCTTCCAATTTGCCCCCCCGGCTACGGGTCGCGGTAAAAGTGCCCGACCACATTTCACCCATGGGACGCATGGCACTTTTGCGCCAGACGGGCGTGGTCGGATCTGGATCCGTTAACGGGACAGGTTTCCCGGTGGCTTTCAAGTCAACATTGATGGTATAAGTGGCATCAAAGTAGAGCTTTTTCTTACGGTAATCCAAGCTCTTCAAGCTTACCAGCAACTTACCGCCTAGCTTCCCCTCGGTGTTAACCAGTGTCACCTCCTGTACGGTCCCCTTCTGGGGGGGAGCGGGTGGTCCGGAGTCGACTTGCAATGGGATAAAGCGTCCACTCACCCCGGCCGGGCCAACCTCCCAGACGCCATCCTTTTGATAGACCGTGGCCACCAGATCAACATTCTTGTCCACCAGATCAGGGAAACGCAGTGTAAGCGCGTGCTTGGCGGTATTCACGGTCAGGGTGTCCGCCAAGGTGCCTTGCAGTGGTAAGGCCTGCTGGGCTGTGGGCACAGGTGTCTGTCCCATTACAGGCCAAGCCAGCCCCAAACAACATAGAACCACAACCCCGAGTAACTGTTTATTCATGGCAACCCGCGTCTTTCGTGTTTGCGAAGTTAATTGGTCTAACAAGAATAATGAACATAGCTTCATACTAACTCAAAACGTTGGGATGTCGGCTCTATTGCCGATCGGCAAATATTGTGTGGCGGTCAGAAAAGTTATACACAGCACTTGAAACAGCATACCAAAGGTGTAGATTGGTGGAAAGTTTTGAAAACTATATTTCTTACGGGATGGAGCCCGAACATGAGCCTCGCTGTGTCCGCACGTGGTCGCTTTTGGTTTACGATTTTTGTTTTTGCTCTGGCCAATCTGGGAGCCTGGTTATGGTTCCTGTCAGGTTATGCGCCAGCGCAAAAGAATTTGTTGCGCGTGGAACAGTGCTCGGTGGCACTGGGCGGCCCGCAAGTACCCCAAAATATCCCGGCCATTGAATTGGAATTTAATGCCCCGGTCCAGCCCCGGCGTGCGGGCTTGGCCCCGGCAGTGTTTCAACCTGACATTCGTGGCACTTGGGCGCAGACCAATGCACTAAGTTGGATATTCAAGCCCGATGCTCCCCTGCCCAAAGCAACCGAGTATCGGCTGACCGTACTCGCTGACCGGCTCTTGAATAATGATGGTTTGCGTTTGCGGGAAGACTTTGTACGTACCTTCCGCACCCAGCCGCTAACCGTGCGCAATGTCCGGCAGGTGGACTTTCAAGCCAACGACCGCCTGCTGATCGAAGCGGAGTTCGACGATGTCGTCAGCCCCAGCGAAGCGCTGGAATTTATGAATGTTTATGCGTCCACCGACAGTAATACGAACCGCAGCCAACGGCAGGTGTTGAATCTTTCCACATGGTCAATCACCGCGGGTTCAACGCTGCGTTTTCTTACCGCACCTTTGACCAATTTACGGCATCAGGATATGAACCTGACCGTAGCCTTCAACCCCGGCCTGCGCGGAAATGCCGGCCCTTTGGGCTTGACCACTCAACGGGAATTCTCCGTGCCCATTTCGCGGACCCTGTGCGTCGAGTCGCTGGAATACCAACATGAATCGGCGAGTACGTTCAGCATCCGCGTGAACTGCAATCGCGAGATCACGCCCGAAGCGCTCGCCCAGGTATTAACCATTGATCCCCCGGTAACATACACCACAACGCGCTACTATTATGGTAATACCTTGCAGGTCCACGGCGATTTCAAACCTGCCACCCGTTATGTCTTCACAATTGCCCCGGCCCCGGTCAGCGCTGGAGATAAATATCCCCGCGCCACCACGTTGGCGATTACCACGCCGGACCTGAATACGCGGTTATGGTTCGAATATTCCCGCGGCTATATGGGCACGCAGGGCAATCGCACCGTGGTATTAAAATCCACCAATGCGACGCTGGCCAAAGTTAAGTTACACCGCGTGCATGAAAACAACATGCTGTGGTGGCTCAATCGCGAAAGTTATAATCAGGCCCATGATGTCGGCAAACCTTTGGGCGAAAAGATCGTCAAGCTGGGGAATACCCGCAATGAAGTCCAGGAGTATAAGATTGCGCTAGATGAGCTGGCGGGAGAACCGCTGAATGGTGTATATAGCCTCAGTGTCACCCGCGCGGAAAACGAGCCCGAAATCGGCATGCGTGATTATCGAGACTACTACTACGGCGCTGGCGACCACATGCTGGTGACCTTTTCTGATATTGGACTATCCAGTCGCTGGTCCGACACTTCCGTGACCATCTGGGCCACGAGTTTGAAAACTGCCCAACCACTGAACCAGATTCCGGTGCGGGTGTATTCCCAGAAGTATCAGCTATTGGGCGAAGGCCAAACCAATGCCGAGGGGCTGGTCACCATCACCAAATTACGGCAGATTCCTGATGAAACACCGGCATTTTTGGTGGCCAGTCGTACAGATGGCACCGACCTGACCTGGTTGGATATGCGCAGCAGCAATCTGTCGCCCTTGGATGGAGGCGGACAAATTGGTGGTGATACCTACCTGCGTAAAGGTTACGAGGCCTTCGTCTTTACCAGCCGGGATATGTTCCGCCCCGGCGAGACGATTCCCGTCAGCGCGGTGGTTCGTGGGCCGGGTTATGACACCGATGCGGCCCCCCAACAAGCCTTCCCCGTGGAATGGCAACTGGTCAACCCCGCCAATCGCGTCATTACCCGCGTCACCCAGATGGTACAACCCGGCGGTTGGACCCAGTGGCAATGCCCGATGACCGCCGATCTGCCCACGGGGCGCTGGTCATTGCGGGTGGTTTTACCCGGTAGCGAAAAGCTGCTCGGTGAAACTCAGGTCCGCATCGAAGAATTCATGCCCGAACGCATGCAGGTCAAATTGGCCCTGAATGATACCGAAGGCAAACCGGTCGCGGAATACTGGACCGGCCAAAAGCCCCTCTCTGCCAAAGTGCAGTCGGATTATCTCTTCGGTCAGCCCGCCGCTGAATTAACGGCCAACGCGAATGTACGTATCATGACCCGCAGTTATCCCGGCACCGCGTGGGAAAACTGGCAGATCGGCGATACCGCCAATGTGGCCAGCATCAAACACAAACCCAGCAATCCCGGCCAAGTGCAGGAGTTAGACAAACAACGCACCGACGATCAAGGCCAGGCAGTGTTCACACTCTTGCCCGAGAAACTACTCCCCAAGCTTGATCCCAAAGACCCTTGGGCCTATCGCGGGCCATTACAGATGGTAGTACAAGCCTCGGTGCTGGAAAGTGGTGGCCGGGCCGTGACCGCCACCCAAAGCCTGCCGGTGTTGCGTGAATCCATGTATCTGGCCTTGAAGAATGTAAGCCAAAAACTCACCAAGGTCGGTCATGAAGCCCGTTTTGACCTGCGCCAGGCCCGGCCCGATGGTACTGCGGAAGCATGGCCCGCTACACCGCCGGTGCAACTGGAACTGTATGCGGAACGTTGGGACAGTAATGTGGTGTATCAGAATAACACTTATCGTTATGTATCCACCCGCAAGCTGGATTTGATCGAAAATGCTCCCTGCAAACTCGAAACCACCAGTACCGGACTCCAGATTGTGGCGCGTCCCCCCACCACCGGCAATTTTGTGCTGGTGGCCCGCTGGCAGCCTACCGGCGTGTATACGTCCACCTCGTTTTATGTCGGTGCCGATCAGGACTGGAGCGATTCCATCACCCGTGAAGACCCCGAAGGTCTAAAAGTAACCTTCACCAACGCGGCAGATTGGACTGGTCAGTTATTGCCCACTTATGACTTGGGTGCTACGCCCGAAGTTATGATTCGCAGTCCCTTTGCCGGGACCTTGTTATTGACGGTCGAAACCGATCATGTGCTGTGGAGTCAGGTCGTGATGATGAAGGAGTCGGTAACCACCATCAAATTACCGGCCATTGATGCCACGTGGCGTCCCAATGTGCATATTTCCGCCGCCGTCGTGCGTGGGATTGACCCAGAAGTGAAATGGCGTGTGCACCGTGCCCTTGGTGGTGCGGGGCTGGCCGTTGCACCTGGCACCCATGCACTCAAAGTCAAACTCACCACCCCGGCCGAACTGCGGCCGCAGCGTGAACTCAAAGTATCCGCTGACGTATTGCAGGCCAATGACCGGCCCGCAGCCGGAGCCCAAGTGATGGTCATGGCCGTGGATGAAGGTGTCCTTGCACTCAGTAAGTTCGAATCCCCCGATCCGCTGGCGTATTTCCATCGGCCGCGCCGTCGGGGTACATCGTGGTCTGATCTTTATTCGCAATTACTGCCCGAAGTTGCCCGGCCCACCGTGACCAGCAACACCGGTGGCGGTGGCGATAGTGATGAAGCGAAACAATATTTCTCCGCCGGCGCGCGGTACATCTCGCCCATGCAGGCCCGCCGGGTGCGTCCGGTGGCGTTGGCCACCTCCCTGCTGACCGCCGATGCCGAGGGTCACATCGAGGGCACCTTGATGGTGCCGCAGTTCAGCGGACAACTGCGCGTAATGTTGGTGGCCACGACGGCTAACCAATACGGCCATACGCAGGGGCCTGTGTTGATTAAACAACCTCTGATGATTCAGGCTAGCGCGCCGCGTTTCGCCGCGCCGGGGGATCGCTTCACGCTACCGTTACGGCTGTTCAACAATACCGATCAGGCCGGTGAGGTGAACTGGAAAGTTGCCGTGGTCAATCCCACCGATGCCCCAACTTTGGCCCAGGTCACCGTGCCCGCCAATACCAAGCTGAATTTGACCCCGCGGCAACAATGCGAGCTGGCCGCCCAGGTGCAGATCGGCGCGGGGATTGGGGTTATCAAACTGATCTTCACTGCCGAAGGTCTGGATGACAGCTACCGTGAGGAAATCGAACTCCCGATTCGACCCGCAGCGCCGATGCTTACGCTGGGTGGGAGTCAGACCGTGGCCGGAGGCCGTAATTTGGAACTCGCCGTGCCCACAGAACTGGTCGCAGGGAACCGTACATTCCAAATCATGATTTCACCCCGGCCCAAGCTCAATATCCCCGCCGGTCTGTCTTATCTGAACCATTACCCCTACGGCTGTGCCGAACAGACCATTAGTGCCACCCTGCCGTTGCTCTATCTCAAGGACCTCGCGGTCGAGATTGACCCACTGCTGCTGGATTCTGCCAGTATTGACTCCAATGTCAAAGCAGGCTTGCTGCGTCTGGCGTCTATGCAGCGTCCCGATGGAGGGATTGGTATGTGGCAGCGGGATGATTCCTGGCCATGGGCCAGCATCTATGCGGCTCATCTCATGGTCGAAGCCGACAAGGCGGGTTACAAAATCGACCCGGATTTCAAACGGAATTTGATTGAGTACCTGCGACGCCAGGTCCTGCGCGAAACCAATCCCGAAGAGGATTGGTCTGCGCATCAGGCCTACGCATGCTGGGTACTGGCCCGTTTGGACCTGCCCGACCGCGCGATGGTCAGCCGGCTGGCGGATGTGCTTACCGAACGCAGAAAGAGCAACACCATCACGGCTTCTGATAGCACCGCCGAATGTTATATCGCCGCCACTTATCTGCTGCTGGGCCAGCGTGAGAAGGCCCAGCAGTGGCTCCCGCGTGATCTACCCGCGGTGGACCAGCCGCGCAGTCAATCGGGCAGCCTGTCGAGCCCCAGTCGCGATTTGGCCATCCTGGTCAGCACCCTGATTGATGTGAATCCCACCGATCCGCGCATTGCCAATCTGA
>JBAXGE010000054.1:0-13297 GCA_037139555.1 Phycisphaerae bacterium | reverse complement strand
CAATTGCTGCTCAAGCTCATGGGCAAACCCAACGAACTGGACAAAACCATCGCCCAACGGGACGAGGCCCAAAGGCACCTGCTGATCTTTTCCGCCCAAATCGAGCGCGGGGAATACAAACCCCTACCGCGATTCCCGGTGGATATTATCCGTAAGAAAGGGTGGTAAACCCGCCAGATAAAATCGTCGGGTACTGTGCCAACGGGCTGGGTTCGTGTTATACTTTCTCAGCCTTTGTAGGAGCTCTGGACATGGCCCAATTGCCCGTTGCCAAGTTGGCGTTAGAGGATGGTTCGATCTTCGTCGGCACCGCGTTCGGCGCGGTGGGAACCAATGTCGGCGAAGTGGTATTTAATACGTCGCTGGTGGGGTATCAGGAAATCCTGACCGACCCGTCCTATAAAGGCCAATTGGTCACCATGACCTATACCCAGATCGGCAACTATGGCATTGCCGACGAATCCGACTACGAATCCGCCCGGCCGCAGGTTGAGGGTTTCATCATCAAAGAACAGTCGCCGGTGGTATCCAACTACCGGGCCGTCGAATCGCTGGATGCTTATCTCAAGCGTTATGGCATCCCCGGCATTGCCAGCATTGATACCCGCGCACTGGTGCGTAAGTTACGTATTCAAGGGGCCTTAAAGGGTGTTTTATGCACCGATCCCCTGCGTGTGAATGATAACGTGGCCTTGGTTGCCCAGGCCCGCGATTGGTGCGGTATGGCCGGTCTGGATCTGGCCAAGATCGTGACCCCAAAGGCCAACTATCAATGGGGCGAAAGCAAGGGCTCATGGGCCCAAATTCGCGATGGCGATAGTAAGCCCCTGTACAAAGTAGTGGCGATTGATTGCGGCCTGAAGCGCAACATCCTGCGGAATCTGGTACAGGCCGGCTGTCAGGTTACGGGCGTGCCCGCCCATACCACGGCAGAAGAAATCCTCGCCCTCAAGCCCGATGGCGTGTTTGTCTCCAACGGCCCCGGCGATCCCGAGCCGGTGCACTATGTCCAAGCGACCCTCAAGAAACTCATCGGCCAAAAGCCGATCTTTGGCATCTGTCTGGGCCACCAGTTGTTGGGGCTGGCCATGGGCGCCACAACCTATAAGCTCAAGTTCGGTCATCGCGGCGGCAACCAACCCGTACAGAACATCGGCACCGGCAAGGTGGAAATTACCTCCCAGAACCATGGCTTTGCCGTGGATGTGGAAAGCCTCCGCAAAGTGGGCGGCGAACCCACGCACATGAACCTCAACGACCAAACGCTGGAAGGCTTCCGCCACACCTCCGCCCCGGTCTTCGCGGTGCAATACCACCCCGAAGCCAGCCCCGGCCCGCACGACTCCACCTATCTCTTCGACTGCTTCGTGGAAATGATGCGCACCGGCAAGTCCCCCACCGCTGAACAAATGAACAAGGCGCAGGACCGGCGGAATGCGGTGTAAAAACCTTGTAGAGGCGCAAAACTTCCTGCGACTTTATCTCTTTTGGCTTACCAAATGGGTGCAAATGCTGGTATTGTTTGCAGGCGTTACGTGTAAAGTGTTTGTTTAACGTCGCGTGGGAGATTTCGGCAATGTTTACATCCGAACTAATGTGCCCCGTGTGCCTACGCAAGGATATTAAATGTCGAGAAATCAATTCGTCACCTGCGAGCATATCCTACGATAGCTCCGGGGTTACATTCAACCAAATTAGTGACTACGGATATTTGTTTATATGCCCTTCATGTGGCGATTTTGCTGTAACCTACAAAGATTACTTTAATCTAACAAGTCCGAGGCTGCGTAATGGGTGGGACCAGCATCAATTGTCTGCACTACTGCGAGAGCAAAGTATTCAGAAGTTGCCACGATTCTGGCTGCAATATGATTCGGGGCCATACACTACGCTAGTTGCTCTAAATATCACACCAATTAGTTTGGTAGAATTGCTAACCCGATGGCCACGTACCGTATCCGAACGCATTGATCGCACCTTATGTAATCTGGCACGGCTCTCACCAACTGGTGGGCACCGTGTTAAGGTGGATACCAATGACATCGCATTGGCCTATGCTCAAACTGAAGCGGAGGCTAGATTTCACATTGATGCCCTAACAAGCTATGGATTGCTAGTCGGTAAAGTTAACATAGACCTTTCACCTTCAGATTTCTTGATTACACCATTAGGTTGGTCGCGTTTCGAAAAATTAACACAAGGAGTCAGTGCCCCGGAAAATCCAGTATTTGTTGCAATGTGGTTTGGTGAGCCCGAAGAAAAAACCACAATGGACGAACTATTTAAACAGTCAATTGAACCCGCAATTACAGAGGCGGGATATCGCGTCGCACGTATAGACCTATCAGAACATAATGACTGGATCATGGACAAGATACTAGGCGACATTCGGTTAGCACCATTCGTTGTTGCAGACTTCACGGGAAATCGCAACGGGGTCTACTTCGAGGCTGGATTCGCGCGTGGACTGGGAATCCCAGTGATTCATACCTGCCGTAAGGATGACTTTGACAAAGCACATTTCGACACCAAACAGCTCAATCATATTTTATGGGACAAGCCGTCTGATTTACGAATTGGACTCTACAATCGAATCGTTGGAACAATAGGCCAAGGACCGCACCCTCAATCTGCACCACGTAACTAACGCAAAATATCTTTGCATGCAAGTATTGTTCAGCCGTCCCTACAGGACTCACAACGCGGTGCATTTTTCCCCACCAATAAAACGGTGGGCTATTATCACAGCGTCCCTACGGGACGGAATTACAAATAGGATTTCTGCCATAATTGGACCATCATCCCGGGCAGGATACCCGCTCTGTATCTGTGTGTATCTGTGTGTATCCGTGTGCATCTGTGGTTTCATCCCCCCGGCGTTTTCGTCGCGTTCGTTGCGCCGTTGCGTGAGACCCGCTTGCATTCAAAATAAACGCGGGGAATCGGAACGTCCGATTCCCCGCGCGCGATTCAGACGTAAGCCCCTTTGCAGAGCACACGTCAGATTTGGTCCTGCCAGTTACATCCCCGGCAGTTTGACATCGTTAAGCATCTTGGCTGCTTTGGCCACATCGTAGGCCTTCTTGAATTCATCCACGCGCAGTTGCCATTCGACTGGAAGATTGGGTTTCATCTTGGTCAGGTCCTGCAGGGCCTTTTCGGCCAGATCCCACTTCTTTTCTTTGATGTAGTCCAAGCCCTGTGTGTAAATCAGATCGGCTTCACCGGTCCAGTTGCGGCCCACATCGTAGGCGGTCTTGAGACTGGTAATCTTGCCCGCCCATTCGGTGGGCAGGTTGTCTTTCATCCCATTGAGATCATTGATCGCCTTCTCGGCCAGATCCCACTTCTTGTCCGCGATGTAGCCCATGCCATCGGTATACACCTTCTGGGCTTCGCCAGCCCAATCCTTGGCGACAGTAACCACGGCTTCCGTGGCCTTGGGGTCAAGTTTCGGCAAAGCCGGTAGGCTGCTGGTTGAAACTGTGCTACTGGTTGAAACGGTGGAACTGCTCGCCGGTGCCGCGGCTTCCTCACGTTTACAGGCCACCAGAGAAGAGGCCACTACCACCGCCACGGTCATTGCCAGAATCGTTTTCATGATCGTCTCCAAAGTAAGAGTAGCTCCGCAATAGGTAAGAAAACATTAGCCCGAAAATACGGGAAGTCAACCTGCAATCATGGGTTTGGACGAGGTTGCCGGTGCGCAAAGACAGGCGTAATTGGGAGTTTATCGTTATTGTGGGATATTTATCTTTAGCAGCATTAGATAGCCGTCGGTCGTACCAGAAAGTTTGTTCTGTACCGGGCGAACCAACGGAGGCATCTCTGTTTGCACAACCCGATCGCGCTTGCGTGGCAACTGATTTTGTCCGCTCATACCAATGACGACCACGCGGTCCTGATAGCGTTCGGCCATGACAAAATTGGTCTGGGGAATACTGGTGGCAAAGCGGGTCTCAAAGTTGGGCTTATACAGCCGTAGCCACGCCCCCGGCCCGCTATACCAGGCGTCTTTACTGGTATCAAAACCACTCTGATTCCTCCCCACCGCCAGCACCTGACCATGCGGCAAGCCGACGATATCCGTACCCCAGGCCGGGGAAAGTTGGGACTGATTAAAGCCCGCAATATGCTCGCCCCCCTGTAATCCCCGGCTGGTGGCATCCAAACGTGCTACCGTACCCCAGAAAAGTGTGCGCCCCCGAAAACCCCAGACCCCGCCGCGCAATGACGCGGGTTTGTTATAGTCGCGGGGGTCTTTGCTTAAAACGGAATTTCCCCCGTCACCGCCCGAGGTGATTAAAACCTGTCCATCCGGGTCCAAAGCCACAGACATAATCGCCGAATCACTCACGAGGCCATTGAGGCGCCCGCCGCCGGAGGTGGGATCGAATTCATAGGCCGTCCAGACCAACTTGCCATTGGCATCGTACCGATGCAGCCACGGGCTCCACCAAGGTTCTTTCATGGTCTGCGTGGGCGACCAGCCACAGGCATAGATATTATCCCGGGCATCCACGCGCAGGCGCAGCATACGCGTATTGCCCAGAGTGGCAAACGGCCAGGGTTGGCCAAGAATTATACCGGCATTGGCCGCAGGCACCGGCGGGGTATAAATGGTTTGCGTCCAGCGGCGCAGTTTCAGGTCCGCACTCAGCCGGCTGAGATGGTCGGGCTGGTGGAAAAACTCTTCCGGCCCGGCTTTGCGTCCGGCCGGGGGTGTGGTCTGGTACCCGCCGTCATGCCCGACGACGACATCACCTGAGGTCAGCACCGCCAGCCCTACGGGTTGCCAGACATCTTCATTCAACGGCTGGGGGACATGCCAAAGCGATTGCCAGCCTTCCAGATACGTCGCGGCGATGACTTTGGTCATTTCCTTATTAACTTGGGCGACGAAGGGTGTGCCGCGCTGATCGGTGCCGGGGGCAAAGTTCGGTTCGCTGTAATGATCTTTGGCGGTGAAGCGTTCCTGCGCGGGGGGCACAGGGGTGACCGGCTTGGGAAATAGTCCTGCCAGCGGGGTAATCCAGACGCTGGTGGCGGGGGTGGCATAGCCCGCGATATAGAAGGCATCTTTACCGACCGCGACGCTGGTTAATTTCACATTGCCCTGCGCTATCCGCAGGGCCGCGTTAATCCGGGTGCCGGTGGCATCCCAGCGCAGCAAGTAGGCATGGCCATAACTGCTGGCGGGGTCCGTCGTCCCCACCGTTATGCTGGTAATCTTATCCAACTCGAGCTTAGCCCCGAAGTTACCGACCACGTAAAACTGACCTTGCGCGTCAAACGCCACCCCATCAAGCGTGTCATTGCTGGTGCTGCCAATATACGTGGCGGCGAGGATGTTAACCGGAGCAGCCGTTGGCGCGGTGGTAGGCTGGGAGGTTTGGGCATAAACCGAGGTGGTCAGGCCCAGTAGCGAGATGAGCAAAGTTTTCGTGATCAAAACCAACTCCAGACTGGGAAAATGACGCGACCCGACCTAAACGCCCGAAATTGGGTTTGATTGCACGTCAAAGGCACGGTTAAAAGGCAAAATCGCCCCCACCACTTGAATAACCACGCCTCTGCCCATACAACATAGTCTTTGGCTTTAAGGAGCTTACATGTATTGGTCGCAAACATTGATTCCCACCGCCCGGGAAGTACCCGCGGATGCCCAGGTTTTGTCCCATCAACTGATGATCCGGGCGGGGTTGGTTCGCCAACTGACCGCCGGGGTGTACGACTGGCTGCCGTTGGGCTGGCGCGTGATGCGCAAGGTCTGCGAGATTATCCGTCAGGAAATGGAGGCGGCCGGTTCGGTGGAAGTGCTGCTGCCGGTGGTATTGCCTGCCGATTTGTGGAAGCAAACCAACCGTTACTTTGATTACGGCCCGCAAATGTTCCGGCTCAAGGACCGCAAGGGCTTTGAACTGGTGCTGGGCCCCACGCATGAAGAAATCATTACCGAACTGGTCCGGGCGTATGTCAGCAGCTATAAACAGTTGCCCCTGAACCTGTTCCAGATTCAACAGAAATTCCGCGATGAAGCCCGGCCGCGCAACGGCCTGCTACGGGTACGCGAATTCATCATGAAGGATGCCTATTCCTTCCACACGTCGCTGGAATCCCTCAGCGACACCTATCAGCAGATGTACGCCGCCTATGTGCGGATTTTCCAGCGCTGCGGCATTACGGCCATTCCCGTGGAAGCCGAATCCGGCCCCATCGGTGGCGATGCCAGCCATGAATTCATCATCCCCTGCGAAGCCGGCGAGGATACCATTGTCCGCGCGGCTGACGGTAGCTATGCGGCGAATATTGAACGCGCCGTGGCGGGAGGCAATCGCCCCGTCAGCTTTGCCCAGGCTCCGGCGGCTCTGGAAACGGCCTTGGACAAGGTCCACACCCCTAACGTGCCCGGTATTGAAGACGTGTGCAAGTTCCTGAGCATCGCCGCGGCCCAGATGATCAAGACGCTGGTATTTGCGAAGGCTGACGGTGGTTTTGTGGTCGCGTGTGTGCGCGGCGATCATGATGTGAACGAAGCGAAGCTGACCAAGCTGGTCGGCCCCATCGAGATGGCCGAAGACAGCGCCGCGCGGGCGGCGGGTTTTGCCCTCGGTTATGTCGGGCCCCACGCACTCAACACGATTAAGGCCACGCTGGTAATTGATCCCGACGCACTGGCCGTGGGCGATGCCGTGACCGGCGCCAACGAAGCCAACCATCATGTGCGGCACTTCTCGTGGCTGCGCGATCTGGCCCCGGCCCAGGCGCAGGCGGCCCTTGTGGCCGATGTGCGCAACGTGACCCCGGCGGACCGCGCCCCCAACGGTGCGGAGTTGATCTTCTCCAAGGGCATCGAAGTCGGCCATGTGTTCAAACTCGGCACCAAGTACACCAAGGCGCTGGGCGCCACTTTTGCCGATGAAAAACAGCAGGCCCACGACATCATCATGGGCTGCTACGGCATCGGGCCGGGCCGCGTGGTGGTGGGTGTACTGGAAGCCTTGTCGGATAAGGACGGCATCCGCTGGCCCATGAGCATTGCACCGTACCATGTAGTGATCACACCGATCAAGTATGACGGCCAGGCCGCGGAAGTGGCCAAGCAGTTGCATGACGACCTGACCAAAGCGGGCGTGGATGTGCTGCTGGACGACCGCGATGCCCGCCCGGGTGTGAAGTTCAAAGACGCCGATCTGATCGGCATCCCGCTGCGTGTGGTTATCGGCGACAAGGGTCTGGCCAACGGCCAGATTGAATTGAAACACCGCGACCAGCCGCAGGCCGAATTGTTACCGTTGGCCGGGATCGCTGAACAACTGATCCAGATCGTTAAGAGTCGGCTGTAACAACGTCACGCAGATACCATGATACATAAACAAGAACGGTGAAGGTTTTCAGGCCTTCACCGTTTTTTATTTGATCTGAGTAGAGCGCATTTACCGCGGGGTTACACCCTGTACCGGCGCTACCGGCATGGTGGTGGTATCCGGGGTCTTTTCAATCCGCAGACGCAGGGCCGTGGTTTGGGCCTGACGGCTGAAATCAATAGACTCGCCCAGAATGCGGGCCGCTTCCTGGCTGGCATGGAAACCCTTGGAATTTTCACTGCTGATGAAATCCAGCCGCCACATGGCTTTGCGTTGCAATTCAAAAATCGGTGCCAATTGCGCCTCGGTAGCGCCAGCGGCCTTGGCCTGCTTAATGGCATCCAGCATATCGGTCATGGCCACGGCTGTTCGCTGCATCAGATTCGTGGTGCGGTCCTGGATTTCCGTCACCCGCTGTTGCAGGTCCTTCTCGGAAATCTTGTGGCAGTTCTGACAGGCGTTATTGATGTTTTCCATGGGGCTGCGCACGTTGTGATTACTCATCTTCATGGCGCCCTTGCGTTCGTACGCCATGTGGCAATCGGCGCAACTCACCCCACTGCGGGCATGGATGCCCTGGCTCCAAAGTTCAAACTCGGGGTGCTGGGCCTTGAACATCGGGGCTCCGGTTTCGCCGTGCTTGAAGTCCATGAACTTGCTGCCATCATGGAATTTCTGTTCTTCCCAGAATTGTTCAATCTGCTCGACCTTGAGCCCCTTGCCCCAGGGGAAGGTCAGGGTCATTTTGCTGCCACAATAATATTCCACATGGCACTGGCCGCAGACAAAGGAACGCATCTCCTGCCGGGTGGCATCCTTATTGGGATCAAAAGGCTTGCTGCGATCCCCCTTGCGCCAGCGTTCAATACTGGGCAGATGCGGCACCGGCTCGTTGCTGCTGGCCAGTGCGGCAATCCCCTGCATAAAGCCGGGACGGGTAACCCGGATAGCCATACTCTTGGGATCATGACAGTCAATACAACTCACCGGATGGGCTCCGCCCATCACTTTGTGGGCGGTGGGCTGCGTTTCGGCCCGGAATCCGCCCACGGTGGGCGCCCCGAATGTATCAGTGACCGTATCGGGAGTGCCGTCGGGCGTGGCTTCCAACATGGTCAGCACTTCCTGATATGGTTTGGTGCTGAGAACTTCGAAGCCCTTGACTACCGCCGGCATATTGAAATCCGCGGCCAGAATCTTTTCATCACTGGGTTGCCCCATGGCGTCCAGACCAACTTTGCGATACAGCGTTGTCACCGACCCGTGACAATGCATACACGCCCCGGTCTGGGGCCGTTGATTCACCCGTTCGGTCACCACCTGATCATAAAGCATATACGCATGGCCCCGCGCCTGCCGGTAGTCAATGCTGAACGCATAGCCTGCATACAGCCGTTTAAGCCACGGACTTTTTTCCAGTTTGCTTTGGGCCATGGCACTGGAACTGCCATCGAATTTATCCCCGGCGGTGCGCTTGTATTCATCGAAATGATTGGGCCAATTCAGCCCCCACGGCGCGGGATCAGTGCTGATTTCACTAACATTCTGCACCAATACGAATGGGGTACGGGATTCCTGTTTGTGCTCAAATATGGTGATCAACACATAGGTCACCGTCACCGTGGCCACCACGGTCAGGAGCATCAGGAAGGCCAATACCATCGTGCGGCGCAGCCGTGAAACCGGGGGCGCGATGGTTCCAACCGGGGTCTGATTCGTTGCTTGGTTCTCACTCATAACAGGCTCCTTATCGCCAGTCGGTTGCACTTAACGCATCGCATGGCCCACACCGGTGTGACAGTGGACACAATCCAGCATGTCACCGCCCGGTTGCGTGGGCAGCATGTGGTTTACAAATTCTTTATGGCAATACAAACACGCATCTTGGGTGACGCGGTGATTGCGGGGTTTGATCTGAATCGGGTCTTTGAATTGTCCGGTGGTGAAGGCCAGCGAGTGAAAGAAACCATTGTCCGTCTTGGTCACCATCTTGCCCACCAAATCGTGCGGCAGGTGGCAATCATTACACACCGCCACATTTTTATGACTGGACTTGACCCACGAATCAAAATGGCCCTGCATAACATGGCAGTTGGTACAGGCCGTAGGATCATTGGTCATATAAGCAGCCCCTTTGCCGTATCCAAAAGTGAACACCCCGATCCCACCCAGCATACCAAACGCCACTGTCATAGCGCACGGCCAGAATCCCAATTGCATCAAGATGGCACGCAGCCATGGTTGTTTCCGTGGTGCGGTTGGGCTAGGTGTTGTGGATTCAAGTTGCGGCATTGCTCAATCAGTCTATTTAACAACCATTAAAGACATGCAGGTCCTTTTTCATATTGTAATGACCCACGGCTCGAGCCTCAAGAATATTTTAGAAATTTCGCCTATTTTTCTCGCACGTATTGACCATTTATTAAGCTGCTGCACCAAAGTGAGGCAGGGAGTAACCCCAATCCAATTAACAACAGCTGGCTCAGGACATAGGCCAGCATCCACAATACGGCCTGATTCATGAAGCCATAGGAGTGCAAACCAACTCCCAGCATGTTGGTGCCAAACCAGCTCCACGCCGTCACGATATTACCGGCAATGGCCAAAATGATCAAACCGCGCTGCTGAATCCACCCCGCCCAACGGGTATGAAGGATAATTGCATTCATGAGCACAACCAAAGCCGCTCCGTTTTCCTTGGGGTCCCAGCCCCAGAACCGCCCCCACGATTGATCCGCCCAAATCCCGCCCAGTACGGTGCCGACAAAACTCAGTAATAGTGCGAAACACACCACGCCATAGACCATCCGCGCCAGGGCCTGGGCCCGAGGTTGATCCAAATAGCGGGTAAAGACACCCAACACCAGATACAGCGTTGCCAGCATACCGGCCACAAATGTGGCAGAATACCCCAGCGTAATGGCCACCACATGGGTGGACAGCCAGAAATTGCTGTCGAGCACGGCCTGCATCATCTGCATGGTATCGCCATCGTTACCCAGATTATGTGCCACCACCAGCGTGGCAAAGCCGATCAGCGCCGCCCCCAGCCGGGCAATGCCCAACGCATAGTAGCGTTCCAGCCACAGGCTGAACAACACCGCCGCCCAGCCTACAAAGACCGCCGAAGAATATAGATTGGTTACCGGCGGGCGCTCTTGAAAATACATCCGGGCCAGAATCGCCAACGTGTGCAGCGCAAAGGTACCCCAGAGCAAAGTTCGCAAAATGCTTGGGAAGATGGCGCCCCGGCGTGACGGCGTGGCGGTGTGCTGCCGGACCTGGAACAAGAGGTTCACACAGGCCAGTACAAAAGCCAGAACATAGAGTGTAATTGCCGTCATGAAGGGGGACAGTTGATTAAATAACACTTCCCAACCTACCCGGTGCGTTTCCGCGGGCAACTGGGCTCCCAGCCATGAATGGTAGTCGCGTACCGCCCGATTGAATCTGGGCGCGTCCTGTTCGATATAGGCGGACATCATGGCATTGAAATACGCCACACTGGGATGAACCGGGCCGACGGGTTGACTGGTAGCGGGACGCGGGGCACCGGGCCTGATTCCCGTGTCCTGCAGCGCGTCGTGGAACATACGCCAATCTTCCCCGGGGTGCAGCGGCGCGGCGACGTACGGGGTCAGCAAATGCGCATGGGCGAGCAGCATATTTACCCGTTCAAACAACGCCACCACGGCACGTTGGTAGGCGTCGCGCTGCTTGGGCGGAGTCTGGGCCGCTTGCTCGGACTGGCGGGTTACTTCCGGCCAGTGGGCTTCCAGTACCGCCAGGCTAATCCGCCCTGCGGCCTCGGGTTTACGGCCCAGCAGCGCCAGCACATCGGGATGATCCACCCGCACCAAGGGGACCTCTCGAAGCGTTTGGGGCCGGGCCATCAGTTCCAACATGAATTCCGTGGCACTCAGTTCCCGCGCATCGATACGCAGGGTTTGCCGGCCACTGGCCAGCATCAAGGCATTACGTGCCACAGTATCTATCGGTTTGACCCGGCCATCGGCCGACACCGGTAGCGCCGCGAAACCGGCCAGATCAAACGCCGTCGCATGAGGGCGTTGGGTCAAAGGCACCACCAGCACCGCACCGAGTACCACCAGCGTGCTGCCTACCGCAATCCAATGGACCCGCGGTTTCACAGGCAACCCAGGTGGCGCCGCTTTGACCACGGCCGCTTGCCGTTGCCGGGAGAATTTGGTCAGCCGTAAGCCGAAATGATAGAGCATGCCCACGGTGACCAACACACATGCGAGATAGGGCAATAACCAACCGGGATTACGCACCACCTGCAGAATGGTTCCCCGGTTATCGCGCTGGAACGAGGCCTGATACAGCGTGTCGCCACGATAGCGCAGTGGCTGGTTCATCGAGATAACTGCCTCGCGGTCGGTGCCGTGGGCGGGATCCTCAATCCGGACCCGGCTCGAAAAGTTGCGGGGAATTTCAGTGCCGACAAATTTGTCATGCCGGAATTCCAGTAAATGGACCCGGTAGGGTTGATAGGTCCGTTGGTAGCGCAAGGCCAGTTGCAGCTCATGGCCGTCGAGTTCAAAACTCTGGGGTTCCTGCAAGCCTGCCGCCACCAACCAAGTACCCGCGACCCGGCCCGAGTAGTGCAGACGTATCAGCGCGGCGGGGCTGTCGCTGCCGCCACCAGCAGCGCCGCTAATTTGCGGTAGACGCTGCGCGGCAAACTGCCGGCCAAAACCCAGAAAGGCGGTGTTCTCTGTTTTACGCTCGATCAATTCGGCATTGGGTGTCCACTCCAGAACATCCAATTCCAAAGGCGTTCCCGGCAGTGAAATGGTTCCCCCCTGAGCGCAGGCGTCCTGCAAGCGCCGTTGCGGGATACTCCATACCTGGTCCTGCTCGGGCGCGGAGGTATCCATCAAAACCAGTTCCACGCGCCGGATATCTTCGATATAGGTGGTACTCTGCCCCTCGGTAATGGTCATCAAACCTTCGTGGGCACACAGATAGGTAACCAACTCGCCGACCAATAAAACTGCCAGACCGGCATGCAGAATGATGATGCCCAAACGCTGGGGAGAAAAACTGAACCGCACCAGATGTGCCGCCAACAAATTTAGCAGCATCAAACCACCGAGTGTGAGTCCACCCGGAAAAGGCACCACCCAGGCGGGCAGACGCGGTGAATTGAACAAGACGTGGATATCCACCCATGCGATGGGACTGCGAAAATACTGCTCAACGGCCTGCCATACGCCCAGATGGGCCTGGGCCAGTGTGCCGATAAAAATCAGCAATAGCGCCAGTGCCATCAGAATGACCGTAAGTTTCAACGATGCCAGTGGGGCCAGAATACGTTTCATCATAAGTTGTTTTACCAATCAAACACGGATTTTAACGGCTCACGGGGGCACTACGTCCAAAAGTACGGGCAAATTCAAAAAACGCCGGATGGATCCGGTCGGCAGCCGGGGCCGAGGTCACGGTTTTAATAAACCAGGTCCGATCCTGAGCCACCTCGTAAATACCCACCGCCAACATGTGCTTCTCGGTCCCCCGGGCATGGAGAATATACCCCTGAAAACCGGGATTGGTAAAAGTTTCGATGCTTTGCGCCAAATCGGCTTCGGCGATCTGTGGCATGCCGACCTGACCGCGCCAACGGTTGATGTTGTTAAGCGTACCCCCTACCGTGCCGGGGAATTGGGAGATTACCACCTCCACAGGTCCATCAGCATCCGGCACGAGGTAGGTGGCGATACGCATGGACTTGCGTTCCGTAGCTTCCTGCCAGCCAGCAGGCGGTTGCCAAAGTTTTACCTCCGGGCCGGTTGCCGCCATCGCTGGGGCCAGCACCTTGATGGGACGCGTGGCCGCTGGCGATTCCTTGGGCACCGTGTAGGTTTTAACCTGATTATCGTCTTTGCAACCAACGACGAAACCGGGCA
>JBAXGE010000053.1:0-13554 GCA_037139555.1 Phycisphaerae bacterium | reverse complement strand
GCCCGGCCCCGATCACAATCACATGTTTCGTCGCTGCCATGGGAACTCCATTGCCTATACATGAGTGCGTCACACCCGCACCATCGGGCCACACTGCTGCAATCATAGGCAACCAACCGCCATCTGCATACTATACTATTTTAGTGCGATACCCCACCCCAAAACCGCCCCATTGGGGTCCGCGCCACCAGAACGGCGTTTCCGCGTTTTCTCATGCGATATTAGCTTAGAACTGCCCTTCGCTGTAATTCTTCCGCAGCCGGGCCCGCAGCCACATAGCCGCCAGATTCAGCACCACCACAATCAGGATCAGCAGTAAGGTGGTGGTATAGACCATATTCGTGGCGGCCTGGGCGTTGCGGCTCTGGAAGCCCAGATCAAAGATATGGAAGCCCAGATGCATAAAGCTGCGGTCGGCGCCGAAGAACGGGGCCTCACTGGTTAACGGCAGTTCCGGCGCCAGCTTGACCGCCCCCACCAGCATCAGCGGGGCCACTTCGCCCGCGCCGCGTGCGATGGCCAGAATCGTCCCCGTCAGAATCCCCGGATACGCCCGCGGCAGGACCACACGCCAGATCGTCTGCCACTTGGTGGCGCCGCAACCATACGAACTTTCCCGTAGCGACCGCGGCACCGCCGACAGCGCCTCTTCGGTACTGACAATCACCACCGGCAGCGTCAGCAGCGCCAGCGTCAGCGACGCCCACAGCAGCGCCGTCTTGCCCAGCTTGGGGTCATTGCCCAAATCCCAGTAGAAGCCCCGGAAATACGGATTCGTCGCCAGCACCACCCCCAGCGCCAGCAGCGTTACCGTCCACAGGACCACCGTGGCGGTCTTGAGGTGGCGCTGCAACTTCGGCTTCATCACTGACTTGGCCATCAGCACCGTCGTGAATACCGCGAGGATAAAGGTCACCACCGTGCCCACCACGGCCAATACCCAGGTTCCCGACGGCAGCGGAACGGGCGAACCTTTGTCAATAAACGCCCCCACGCCATAAACAAAGAACCCCAGCCCGAACACACCGAAGACAATGCTGGGCACCCCCGCCAGATTATTCACACTGATCCGAACCAGCGAAACCAGCCACCCCTGCTTGGCGTATTCGCGCAGATACAGCGCCGCAATCACGCCCATCGGCACCGTCACCAGAATCATCAGAAACGTCATCAGAACCGTGCCGATAATCGCGGGGAATACCCCGCCTTCCATATTCGCTTCGCGTGGATCGGCCGAGAGATATTCCCCCCAACGCGAAAAATAGACGCCCCACTTGCCCCACCAGCTCAACTGATTGGCCGGGTACACACGCACAATCTGCCAGACATACATCGGGTTTTCCAGATGGCCACGGTCAGCGGGTATGACCTGGTTATCCGCTGTGCGGATAACCACCTGCGCCACGGCCATCTTGCGGCGCAACTCGTCCACCTGCACCTTATAACGGTCAATTTCCGCTTGAATGGGCACGCTGCGCTGGGCGATATCCGCTTCGACCGCGCGGAATTCCGCGCTCTTGGCCCCATGGCGGTTTTTGGCCCGCGTGCGTTCCTGTTCCAGATGCTTGAGCTGGGCGCTTAGATCGCCCAGTTCATATTTATTGATGTGATAAATCTGGTCGAACAGCGCCCGCATGGGCCCGTGTACTTCCTGCAACTTCGCCCACGCCGCCGCACCACCCTCGGTCACCACGCCATCCACGATTACCTTTTCAATCGTACCATAAGCGTTGCCCCACTCCTGCCGTTCCAGTACCAGCGCCCACGCCGGCGCGGTGCGGGTCACCACGTCCCGGTCTGTCACCCAGGTGAAATCCGTCCCCGACACATCAAAATTACCCGTGCGATACAGCACCCGCCGTTGCGTGGCGGTTTCGCCCGCCGGCACGAATTCGCTGGCATCCACCGGCTCTCCGAGCCACGTTTCCACGGTCGGGCTGCGTTCTAGCGCGCCGGTCTGGGCGTTCTTTTCCCATTTCTGCACCGTCATTTGTTCCAGCGGTAACGGCCAGAACGTGGTGGTGCCGAAATAGATAATCGTCGCCAGCAGGGCCACGATCATGCACACTGCCAGCGCCGCCCCACCGCCCATCAGCCAGACCATGGCCTCGCCGCTGAACAGCAGACTGTGCTGTTTTTCCGCACTGACCAGTGAAGTTTCGCCTTTGGTTTGTTCGCTCATAACCATCCTGATTTCAGTCTGCCATCGGTTCGCCACCACTCACATTGCCGCCGCTTTTTTCCGGAACCGCGCCCGCACTATTTCCGCCGCCGTATTCACCAGGAACGTCAGCACAAATAATATCAGCGCCGACAAAAACAGAATCCGGTAATGCGTCGAACCCAGCGGCGCCTCGGGCAGTTCCGTGGCGATATTCGCCGACAACGCCGACAGCCCGTTGAAGATATTCATATCAATAATCGGGGTGCGTCCCGACACCATCAGCACCACCATGGTCTCGCCCACCGCCCGGCCGAAGCCGATCATGATGGCCGAGAAAATCCCGCTCATCGCCACCGGCAGCACCACATACACCGCCGTCTGCCAGCGCGTCGCCCCCACACCCACCGAGGCACTGCGCACCGAATTGGGCACCCGCGCCAGGGCGTCCTCCGACACCGTGAAAATAATCGGAATAATCGCAAAGCCCATCAGGATTCCCACCATCAGGCTGTTGCGCTGCATGTATGAACCCACCAACTGCCCCAGGCCGTTGCTGAAGCCCAGTCCCGGCAGATGATCACGCAGATCAAAGCCCAGTGCGGTCAGACCGCTGCCGATCCCCCACGCCAAACCCAGCGCCACCAGCACGGTCAGCACCAGGCGCACCAATTCCAATGCCCCCACCAGTAACCGCGGACTGGTGGCACGATAAACCTTGATGTTTCCGCGAATTTTGAGATTGAACACCAGCGTCAGCACCACCGCCAGGAGCGGCGTGAGTAAAATCACCCAGCCCGGCGTGCCTGATACCTTGCTGGTCCCGCTCAGCCACCCCTTGTAATCACCTGCAAAGAACCAGCTATTCAGCCACCCCGATGCCGGGAACGCCAGCGCAAACAAACCCAACACCGCCACGATCATGAACCCGAATTTGACCGCCGGCCACAACTCCGCCCACTTGCGCCCGCGCGGCGTGTCCGGCAGCAATCCCGTCACATTCACCAACCGTAACTGCCAAAAAAAGCCGATTATCACCATGCCCGTGGGCACCAGAATAAACGCCAACAGTATCGCCAGTGCGTGGGTTTCCACCAACGGCGCCAAGACCAGCGCCCCGATGAAGCCCAGCACCACCGAGGGCAGCGACGCCATCAGTTCCACCACCGGCTTGACCACGGCCCGTACCTTGGGATGCATGAACTCGCTGCAATACAATGCCCCCATCACCGCCAAAGGCACGCCCAGCAAAAGCGCGTAAAAAGTCGCCTTGAGGGTGCCAAATATGAGCGGTACCATGCCGATTTTCATTTCCAGATCATCCGTCCCGCCCGAACTCTGGTAGGTGTGATCCGGCTCCGCATAGCCCTCATAATGAATCCGCGTGAACAACTGTTTCACCGACGCATCGGGATATGGATTATTCAGCCCCAACAGGCGCAATCCGCCCTGTTCATACAATACCGCCACGGCGTCCACTTTCGGCGCCAGCGCCAGGGCCGCGATCGGCGCTGACTCCGGCAATTGGACTTTGGCCTGCGTGGTCCCGCTGGTCATATGCCGCAGCCACACATGGCCCTGATTATCCGCCGACACAAACTGCCGGTCACGATTGGAAAACGCCAACGCCACCACTGCTCCCGGCTGGGCTTCCAAGGTATGCGCCAGCACCATACGTTCCTTATCCCGCCCGAGCCGTACTCCGCTCGCGGCGATTTTGGCCGCATCTGCCGCCCCCAGCGGTGCACTCATTTTGATTAAATCCAACCCCTGACGTTTAAGCTCTTCCTGTTCCCGCGCGGTGGCATTGGCCGCAAACCAGCCCGCGACATTCCCCTTCTGATCCGCCACCACCAGGGTCACATTGCCCAATAGCATACTCACCGTGGCCACCTGACCATCCGGCTCCGGCAGCAAGTCCACAGTCTCGGCCAGATACGCTTTGGCCGGGTCATCCAGATTGATCCGCACCAACCAGCCATCGCTGTATACCACATACCCCTGCCGTGCGGAACCGCCCAACAACACCCCCACCACTTCGGTTTTTGGCCGTGACGGTAATACCGGCAGGTCGTTCTTTTCCACCACCGTCCGCACCTTGCCCGTCATAATATTGGTTTTGCGGGTGATGGTTGCAAAGGTCAGCGTCTTATCCGCCGCCAGCGTCAAGGTGGCTTCGAAATTGGGGGTCTTGAGATAATCTGCCGCCAGCAAGGACTGGCCGGCGCCAATTTTCAGCGGTTCGGACAGTTCCACTTCGGTACGGATTTCGCGCACCTGCTCATCCACCACCCCCTGCAGCACACACTCCACGCCCACCTTCACCGCCCCCACAGCAGGGCGCAAAGCCTCGGCCACATCCTCGATCGGCCACACGCGGGTGGCAAATTTGATCTGCCCCACCTGCACGGTGCCATCGGCATACGAAAGCGCCAGCACCCCGCGATTGTTTCGCACATGTACCGGCGGTTGGGCACAGATTTGCCGGGCCATAACCTCCCGGCCATCCTGCAGGTTATAAACCCGCAACATCCCATCCGCGTACAACACCCACCCCGTAGCCAGATATTCGTCAATCTCCAACGCCAGTGGCTTGGCCGTAATCCTCTGGGTGGTCGCTCCGGGCAAGGTGGTCGCCCCGCCGGTCTGCAAGGCCACCTTGGATTTTTCGCCCATTTGCGCGGGCATAAACAGCGGAACCACTGTCCAACAGATGAACACCACCATCAGCGTGAACGCTGCGGTCACCGCCAAGCCCCCGACCGTGATCACCACGTTCATGGCCCGGTCCAGCCAGACCACACCCCAGTGGGTTCGTCGTCCCGAGGCGGGCTTTTTGTCAATCGGTTCCGACACGTGCCAATCCTCCAAGAGCCCAACCACCACCGTAACCATAAAAAGAGCGCCGGCAGCGAACTACCGGCGCTCATTATAGCTTACCGACTTGAACCCAACCTTACTTGCCGCTGACCGCTTTGACATTCTTGGCCGCTACCAGCGCCGGGACGGGATAGTACCCATCCTTGACGACGGTCTGCTGGCCATCCTGGCTCAGAACCAGCTTGATAAATTCCTGCACGATCGGCGAAGCGCCGGTGCCGGGCTTGACGTTGACGTAGACAAACAGGTAGCGTTGCAGAGGATAATCGCCCGCATAGGCGTTTTCGGCATTGGCTTCATAGACCTTGGCGCCGTCTTTGGCCGCCAGCGGTACCGCCCGCACATCCGCGGTCACATAACCGATCCCCGAGTAACCCACGCCATACTTGTCGGTGGCTACGCCCTGAACCACGGCCGAGCTGCCGGGCTGTTCTTTCACGGTGGGCTTGTAATCTTTGTTCTTGAGGGCATGTTCCTTGAAGAACCCATAGGTGCCCGAAGCCGAGTTACGGCCATAAAGCGAAATCTTCTTATCGGCCCAATCCCCGGTCAGACCCAGATCGCCCCAGGTCATATCTTTGCCTTCGACCGAGTAAATCATCCGGATCTGATCCAGCGACAATTCCTTGATCGGGTTGTCCTTGTGGACAAACACGGCCAGAGCATCCAGCGCCACTTCCACCTTGGTGGGTTCGTAGCCGAACTTTTCCTTGAACTTGTCCACTTCGGTGCTCTTCATTTCGCGGCTCATCGGGCCCAACTGCGCGGTACCGGCAATCAACGCCGGGGGCGCGGTGCCTGAACCCTTGCCTTCGATTTCAATCGCCACGCTCGGGTACTGCTTCTTGAATTCTTCCGCCCACAGCGTCACCAGATTGTTGAGGGTATCGGAACCCACGCTCTTGATCGAGCCCGAAATGCCATCCACCTTGACATAGCTGGGCAGATTCTTATCCACCTCAACCGCCACCGCCAGCATGGGCACCGCCACCATGGCCGTGACCGCCAGCGCCTTACCGATCATCTTCACAAACTTGGACATTGTTAGTCCTCCAATAAAAAGCTGCCTTCCGTATCAACACGTCATTAGGTTAGGCTCTGTTTGCTAAGGCCACGTTAAGGTTGCGCAAATTCGCCTTGAGTGGTTATAACCGCTTGTTCCAGCGCAACTTACTTCCCCCGCCCCGGTTATTCGCCCCCGTGCCTGCTTTCGGGTATACTTTTCAGGCTATTGTCGCCCCCGATGGGGCGCGCGGATTATGTCTGGAGCATCGTTATGGCGGAAGCCCCTAAATCCAGCAGCCCGGCCATGGTGTTGGAGTTCGAAAAACCCATTGTCGCCATTGAAAAGCAAATCCGTGAACTGGTCACCCAGCAGGAATCACGCGGCGTGGATCTCGCCACCGAAATCAGCCAGATGCGGCATCAATTATCCGCTTTACTGAAGAAAACCTACCAAAATCTCACCGCCTGGGAAACCGTCCAAGTCGCCCGCCATCCCCAACGCCCCCAGACCCGCGATTACATTGATCTGATCGTCAAAAATTTCGACGAACTGCACGGCGACCGCAAATTTGGCGATGACAAAACCATCGTCGCCGGCTTTGGCCGTATCGGCACCCATAAAGTCATGGTCGTCGGCCAGCACAAAGGCCGCGACACCAAAGAAAAGATTGCCTGCAACTTCGGCTGTGCCCACCCCGAAGGTTATCGTAAAGCCTTGGCTAAAATGGAGTTGGCGGAAAAGTTCGGCCTCCCCATCGTCACCTTTATTGATACCCCCGGCGCGTTTCCCGGCATTGGCTCGGAAGAGCGTGGCGTGGCTGAAGCCATCGCCGTCAATCTCCGCGAAATGTCCCGCCTCAAAGTCCCGATTATCTGTCTGGTCCTCGGCGAAGGCGGCAGCGGCGGTGCTTTGGGCATCGGCGTGGGCGACCGCCTCGCTATGATGCAATATGCTTGGTACAGCGTGATCTCGCCCGAAGGCTGCAGCGGCATCCTGTGGAAAAACTCCACCAATGCCCCCGACGCCGCCGAAGCACTGAAACTGACCAGCAGCTATCTGAAAGAATTGGGCATCATTGACGAGATTATCGAAGAACCCCTCGGCGGGGCGCAACGCAATCCCCGGGCCGCCGCCGACAGCATCGAACGTTATCTGGACCGCACCCTGCGCGAGCTCAAACGCCTGCCGGTGGCCGATCTGGTGAACCAGCGTTATGACCGCATCCGGCGCATCGGTGCCGAGGCGTAATTATTACTTCGTAAACAGCGAAACCGATCATGGCTCAAATTCATCCCAGTGCGATAGTCGAACCCGGTGCCCAACTGGCCGCGGATGTAACCGTGGGCGCAGGCGCCTATATCGGCCCGCACGTGGTGCTGGGCGCGGGCTGTGTGGTGCATCATCACGCCACGCTCGAAGGCCACACGGTCGCCGGCGAGAAAAACGAGTTCTATCCCTATTGCCTCATCGGCGGCAAACCCCAGGACCTGAAATACCGCGGCGGCGACTGCCGGGTCATCATCGGCAGCCACAACCGCTTCCGGGAATACAGCACCGTCAACATCGGCACCGAGGATGGCGGCTGGGAAACGCGCGTCGGCAACCACGGCCTGTTCATGGCCGGCGTGCATCTCGGCCACGACAGCCTCGTGGGCAACCATGTCATTCTGGCCAACGGCGTCATGCTGGCGGGCCATGTGGAATTGGGCGATTATGTGATTATCTCCGGCGGTTCCGCCGTGACCCACTTTGGCCGCATCGGTCAGATGGCCTTTATCGGTGGCCTCTCGGGCGTGCAGCATGACATCCCGCCGTTCATGATCGCCGAAGGCTTCCACCCCGAAGTGCGCGGCGTCAATCAAATTGGCCTGCGCCGCCGGGGCTTCAGCGAAGAACGCATCGAAGCGCTGTGGCAAGCCTATCGCCTGATCTACGGCCGTGCCGCGGCCGGCACGGTTCAGGAACGCTGCGCCAAAGTTCTCGCCACCTATCCCGACAATGCCGACCTGCAACTACTCACCGGCACCATTGTGGAATCCGCGGGCGGCAAAAATGGCCGCTACCGCGAACTCTTCCGCAAGGCGTAAACTCCCGGCAGAATGAAGAAAGCTTATATTGCTTGAGGCGTTCTAGCGACTTGCCCCAATCGCAAGGACCTCTGGCCAGCGGGCACATTTGTGATCCCTGAATAACACCAGCAGTGAACCATCGGTGTGGTATTCCACGATGGCTGAGCGTATCTCATCGCCGCGGGCATCTTCCAGCGAGGCCACATCCACTTGCGGAATCCGCTGGTGATCCACATACGCGATCTTGCGGTACACGTTTTCCTTCACCAGCCGCAGATCGCCGATATGCGCGTGGCCATATAACACCAGCTTGACGTTCTCAGGCAGCGGGAGGAGGCGCTGCATCAGCGCGCCCGCACGGTTTCCGCCAGGAAACGCGCCGTGCCCGGCAATGATCACGGGCCCGGTTTTTGCGGCGATCTGCGCCTTCAGATCCGCCCACACCGCCGCACTGTGCGGATATTGCTCCGGCCCGCGCTGCAGCGCGCCGTGCGTGCTCGTCCACCGCGGCGGATTTGCGTGCACATCGCAGTGGTCGCTCATGAAGAGCACGTGAACGCCCCCGAGCTCTTCCCAGAAATAAAACTCATCGAGCCGCGCTGTCGTTCGCCAGCCGGGCTGAGCGCTGACCGCCGCCCAGAATGGCGTCTGCAGCGGCAGGTTTGGATCGAACTGAAATAGATCGAAATCGTGGTTGCCGTTGACATACCGCAGCGGCACGCCGAGGGGCCGAAGTAACTCCAGCTGGATTTGCACCATCTGGCGCACGAGCTCAGGATTCTCGCCTTCGACGGCGTCACCGAGGTACCACAATTGATCGCAGGGCAGATTGAGCCGCTGAAAATCGTCCACGGCAATACGCATGCAGCGCTCGGCCCGTGAGGGCTCGCTCTGCTGTAGATCCGAAAACACCCACACCCGCCACCGCGGCCGGGGCCGTTGGCTGAAAATGATTTCCGGCATCGACCCGCCTTCACACAAGAAAACCGGGATTTCCCCGTTGGCTTTGGGCCGACGACCGTCGTCAGCCATCTGGCATAGCATAACTGCCTCGAAACGGCCCGTCGAGCGTTTTCGTTCTTCGGAGCGACCTTTTGACGAGCGCCGTGGGGTGTGTGGGGCATTCTTTCAACTGCTGGTGGCGGTTTTGGCATGGCATGGGCAGACCGGTGGCGTTGTTCAGTCTCGGGTTCGTGAAACTCCAGCCGAAACGAGCCGTCAAAACCGACCTTTAACGCATCCTTGCGTACTTCACCCATGGGGTGGGCCTTCCATGTCAGGTATAAAGTGTGGGGAACACCTTATATTACGGCCTCAAACACGTGTTGGTTCTATCAAAATCAGAAATTCATCCGGGAAATCCGGGCTAATGATGTATGGGAAAAATCCCTCTCACGCCGACGGGGTCGCATTCATTCGCATCTTGGCGATATGCGCCGCCATCACGATGGCGGCTTTCATGGAACTGGGGTCGGCGCGGTTTTTTCGCGCGATATCAAACGCGGTACCGTGATCCACACTGGTCCGCACGATCGGCAGGCCCAGTGTCATATTCACCGACCCGTGAAAATCCAGCAGCTTCACCGGAATCAAACCCTGATCGTGATACATCGCCACCACGCAGTCGTACGCGCCCTGCGCGGCCTTGAGGAAAATCGTGTCCGCCGCGAATGGGCCGTGCACATCAATGCCGATATTCCGCGCCATCTGAATGGCTGGCTCGATAATGCGCTTTTCTTCGTCGCCGAATTGCCCGTTTTCGCCCGCGTGGGGATTCAGCCCGCACACCGCGATGCGCGGCCGTTCGATGCCCATCCAATCATGCAGCGCCTGATGGGCCAGATCAATGGGATCAAACACGCAGCCGATGGTGAATTTGTTGCGGATTTCAAACAGTGGTTCATGGATCGTCGCCAGCACCACGCGCAGCCCGGCATATTGCAGCCCAAACGCCCCGCGCCCGCCGGGGGCCTGAATGCAATACGTTCCGCGCTGATCGCGCGGCAGGCCCGCAAACATCATGGCATAACGCTTGGCTTTGGTTTTTTCCGCCAGCAATTCCGTGTGCCCCGGATACCGGCTATAGCCCGCCAGTTTCCAACTTTCCTTGCAGATCGGCGCCGTCACGATGGCGTCAATCTTGCGCCCCTGCGCGTGCTTGATGGCATCGAGCAAAAACTGCATGCTCGCCTGCCCGCCCAGTTTCGACGGCCCGCGCCATTCGCACAACGGGTCGGCAATATCATCGTAATCCAGCGCCACCACCGGCTTTTGATACGGCAGATTGAACCGGTCGTATTGATCGCGCCACCAGAAGGCTTCGATTTCCGCGCGATCCGCGGCGTAGGTTAGAATTTCATTCAAGCCGTATATCACAAAATTCGCCAGCTTGCGGATTTCCGGATCGGCCAGAGCTTTGACGATGACTTCCGCCCCGATCCCCGCCGGATCGCCCATGGTCAGGCCGAGAATAGGCAGGCGTTCAGACAAAACCGCCCTCCCGCAACTGGCCAAACGTCAGCCCCGCCGTGGCCGGGTTCTGCACTTTGCCCAGCGCCAGGTAATGCACCACCGTCCGGGCCACAATATCGGTTTCGATATTCACCGGTGCCCCCGCCGTCAGCGCCCCCAACGTGGTGGCCGCCAGCGTGGTGGGAATAATGGCCAGCGTAAATTGGTTGCCGTTCACTCCGGCGATGGTCAGGCTGACGCCCTCGACACAAATCGAACCCTTGGGCACGATCAGCGGACGGCACTCTTCCGGCGCGGTCACGGTAATCAGCCAATCTTGCGTCTGGTTTTGAATCTGCGCCACCGTGCCCACGGCATCCACATGCCCCTGCACAAAATGCCCGCCCAAAAACGAATCGGGCCGCAGCGATAATTCCAGATTCACCTGGTCGCCCCGGCGGCGCTGCCCCAGCGACGTCCGCCGCAGGGTCTCGCTGACCACATCAAACTCCGCCCGGCTGCCCGCCAGTGTCGCCACCGTCAGACACACGCCCGACACGCACACACTATCGCCCAGTTGGACTTTCTGCTGGGCCAACGGCCCCAAATCCACGCCCAGCCGACTCCCCGCCGCGCTGGGACGCAGTTCCACAATCTGACCCACATGTTGGACGATGCCAGTAAACATATCGGTATTGTACGAACAGACGCGGGGGAAAGGAAATAAAGCCCGCGCCGGGATTTCCGGTTAGCCCCTGACCCGCGCCTTTATACCCGCAGCAAATCCACCGTCGGCACCGCAAAATCACTGAACCGCACCGCCGCGATGGTCCCGCGGAAATGCCATACGCCATTGGCCCGCATCCCCAGCGCGGTCACCCCCGCGGCCGGGTGCGGCTGATAGGCGATCTGGCCTTCCAACTCGCGTTCCCCGTTGACATATTGCCGCATGCACTGCCCGTCAAAGGTCAGCGCCAGCGCATGCCAGCTATTGAGCGGATGCACCAAGCTGGGATCATTCAGCGGCAATTCCACCCCTGCCGACCCGATAAACGTATCAGCATACCACCCCTGTCCATCGGGCGTCAGGCGCAATTCCAGCAGCGCCCGGTCGGGGCTGGCCCCCGACTGCACATGCACAAAGCGTTGCTCCGCCGCCCCGCCGGTGTCCGGATGAAACAGCGCCTCGATGCTGAACTGCGTCAGCCCCGCCAGCGGATTGACCGGCATCAGTAAACCATCGCGGCTTCCGTTAAACCAGATGCCCCCCGCCTGCAGGCGCGGCGTGCCGTGCAACTGGGGCAAATGTCCACCGATGGTCTGTAAACCGTTGAGCTGCCAAACGACCTGGGTCACACATCACCTCACAGATTAAAACGTCCCAACAGGCCGGTGACAATCCCCTGCAGGGTATGCAGCGAATAATGCTTCTGGCCCAGCGCGTAATTATGTTCGCCGATGCGCTGCCGCCGGGCAGGATCGGTCAGGATGGCCACAATCTCATCGGCGGCCCGGTTCACCACTGCATCCGCCACATGCACCAGCCCGCGCGCATCCTTATGCGTGATTTCATGGCCCAGCGACACCACATCAAAGCCCGTCTGGCCCAAATCCGTCTGCCACACCGGATATTCGTACACCAGCACCGGCAGCCTCGCGAACACCGCCTCGATGAACTGGTTGCCCCAGCCTTCCCACGTGGACGGATAGGTCACAAAATCCGCCTGCACATAGCTGTCCCAGAGCGAGAAAATTTTCTTGCCGTCGGCACTCGTGCCCCGGCTGTGCTTGACCAGATCGCCCACATAGCGCAAATCCACGCCCAATTCCACGGCCTGCGCCTGCAGCGCAGGCCAGTAATTGCCGCTGATGCCGATGGTTTCGACAATCCCCGCACACAACAGCACAATCTTCGCCCCGGCGTGGAATTGCCCCCCGGCAGCGGTCCGCACCCCCACCAGCGCCTTACGCCGCGCGGGATCTGCCAGCTTGGCCACAGTATCAATGGCCATCTCGATGCCCTTGCGGTCCAGAATGCGCGTGGCCTGCAGGAACACCAGATCATCGGCACTCAGCCCGCAGGCGGCGCGGAATTCGCTGTTATAGCTGTCCGCCGTCCAGGCCGGCTGGTCAAAGTCGAACACATTGGGCACCACGGTGGCATCAATATTCTTGCGCTTCTTGATCTCGCGCTGCGCCAGCCGGTTGATCACCACATGTTGCACATTGGGCAGCTTGGGCGGGAAATAACGTTCATATATGCTCGCCACGGTATGACAGGTGGCGCGGACTTCGCCCGAATCTTCAAAATAAAAGTCATGGCTGTGCACAATCGCCGGCAGGCCCGTGCGCCGCATCACCCGATGAAATGCGATGGCCGTCGCCGGCTGATAGCCGCCGGAACACAGATTGTTGGGCGCCAGCACGCCGATCCGCTGTTCGGTGATGAATTGCAGGAGCTTGGCTTCGATAATGTCGGCGTGATTGTAGATTTCGAGTTCCAGTTCCTGCTCGCTGGCATAATCCTTGAACTCCACCGTGCCATTACGCAGGATGCGCCAGGTGCGCGGGTGCTGGGCATATAACTCCGGCAGGACATAATTGCCCGGCACATCGTCATTGCCCGAGCAATACCAGACCTTGTGGCCCATCCGGTCGCGTAAAACCTCGCGCCATTTGTCCACTTCCAAAGAAACCCCGTCCGTCCGTCCCAGCCGATTTTGAAAGAATGCAATGTTGGCCATGATGCCGATGTCCTTTGCGCAAAAAAATCCACCTCAGATATTTTGACCATCTACGACATACACCCGGGGGGATATTACCGCAAAACCCCTGCCTAATCCACCCCCTCGCCCGGGAGCGCGGGCGTCCACGCCCGCATTTTCCCCTCCCGTCCCCAGCCCCAACGGGGCGTCAGGTGTAGAGCCATGGGCGGAAGCCCATGGGGTAACCACCCCCCGCCCCCATCTCACAGCCCTGTAAGGGCC
>JBAXGE010000052.1:0-13714 GCA_037139555.1 Phycisphaerae bacterium | reverse complement strand
CTGGCCGCTGCGACTGGGCAGTTGGCCGCTGATCACCACCAGATTGCCGGTCTGAACATAGGGAACATAGCTGGCCACCGGCTTGGGGGCCGGGGGGAGAACCAAGCCTAACTGGCTGAGTACCTGATTAATCGTGGCCATAACTCACCTCGCTCAGAGTGGGGATAAGACTTCGTAAAAGTTTGCCCCGAAACCGGGGCAAAGGCAAGCCTAATCCGGGAATTTTCACCTCGGGATGAAAATCGCGTTCCGGGCGGGAGGGTATTTGCCCGGCAAATGCAGACCTCCTAGTATTGAGGTAGGTATTCAGTGTACTATTGGAGTTTGCGCCCATGCGGCGTGTCGTTATTCCTCAACCCGCGCGGGAACGCCTAAGTCTGTATCTGCGTTTTTTGGAAGACTCCGGGGCGCGGGGACTGCTGCGCACCAGCAGCCGACAGTTAGGCGCGGCGCTGCAACTAACCGATGCCCAAGTACGCAAAGACTTGGCCATGCTGGGCCAGTTCGGCCAGGCCGGGGTGGGCTATGAGGTGCAGGCGTTAATCCAACATTTACGCCAAGTCTTGGACTCGGAGCGGACCAAAGGGGTGATTCTGGTCGGGGCAGGTAATCTGGGCCGGGCGTTATTGGCCCACCGGGGCTTTGCCCGTAAAGGTTTTGTCTGGACAGCCGTGGTGGATGCGGACCCCGATAAGATTGGCAAGCGGTTGGGGGGATTGATTATCGAAGCACTCGATACGCTGGATGCGATCCATACCCGTACTGGGGCGGAGTTTGCGGTGATCGCCGTACCCGCATCGGCCGCCCAGGAAGTGGCGAATCGCCTGACTACGGCGGGGATTAAAGCCCTGATGAATTTTGCCCCGGTGACGTTGCACGTTCCGCCGGGGGTGAATATTCAAGCGGTGGATTTGGCCGTGGAATTGGAGCAGTTGGCGTTCCGCGCGCGGCTAAGCGCTCTGGCGCGTCATCCCCCCCTCCGCAAACGAACCCCAAAAACCGTCGGTTAGCCCAGAAAATATTCCGGGGCCACATCCTGCACGGAGGGTGTGGAGAAGACCATTTTGTCTTCCACATCCAAGGCGCGCAGATCAGTTCGGGCCGGGAGCGCAGGCTCGGGTTCAGGGGTGGTGGCAACCGCAACCGGGTCATCCAAGCACCATGGGGTGATGAAACGGTCACCCAGACAGCGGGCCAGATTAACCACGGCCGTAAGTTCATCCGCCGGGGTGTCAGAGGGCATTGTGATATCTCTAGGTACGACAAGCATATTTTTTTCCTCCCATACGTAGGTCTGAGTTTGAGTATAACAACGGGCCGGGTTGATACCAGCAAAATCGGCGGATTTAAAGATTATTAATCCGGGGCTTTTGGGCTTGGGTTTTGTACGCTTAAACGTTAGTATGTCTATATCTTTACAGGGAGCTTTTCTGATGGGTATTTGGGACAAACTACGCGGCGAGTTGATTGACATCGTCCAATGGACGGAACCCAGCCAGAACGAAATTTTGGCGTATCGTTTCCCCCGTTTGAACAATGAAATCAAATACGGGGCCAAGCTGGTGGTGCGTGAGGGCCAAAATGCCGTCTTTATCAATGAAGGCAAACTGGCCGATGTATTCGGCCCGGGCACCTATACCCTGACCACGCAAAATCTGCCGATTCTCGCCACCCTGCTGGGGTGGAAGTATGGCTTTGAGAGCCCCTTCAAGGCGGAAGTTTATTTCATCGCCATGCGTTCGTGGACGGACCAGAAATGGGGCACGCAGAATCCCATCATGATCCGTTGCCCGGAGTTTGGCCCGGTGCGGGTGCGGGCGTTTGGGACCTATGCGTTCCATGTCAGCGATCCGGCCGCGTTTGTGCGCCAGTTGGTCGCCACCGATCCGAGTTTTGAAACCTACGAGATTTCCGCCCAACTGCGGAATACCGTGGTATCGCGCTTTACCGATGCGTTGGGCAAAGCCGGCCTGCCGATTTTGGACCTCGCGGGCAATTACGAAAAAATTGGCCAGGTGGCGTTGGACAAGATCAAACCTGATCTGGCGCAGATGGGGCTGGAACTCAAACTGTTCTATGTGGAAAATATTTCCCTGCCGCCCGAAGTCGAGCAGGCACTGGACACCAAGTCCAAGATGAGCGTGCTGGGTGATATGGGACGTTTCACGCAATACCAAACCGCCACGGCAATCCCCGAAGCGGCCAAGAACCCCGGCGGGCTAGCTGGCGCGGCCGCAGGTCTGGGTGCGGGTGTGGTCATCGGCCAGCATATGGCCGGTGCGATGGTGGCCTCCGGCGTAGCGGGCGCTGCCCCGACCGTCGGTGCCGTACCACCCCCGATTAGCTCGGTGGTCAGCATTTATGTCGCGGTGGGTCAAACCAAGACCGGCCCTTATGATGTGGCCGCATTGGGGCAACAAGTAGCCACCGGCCGACTGACCCGTGATACGCTGGTCTGGCGGCAAGGTCTGGCCACGTGGATCAAAGCGGAACAGTTGCCCGAGTTGAACACGCTCTGGGGCAGTGTACCGCCGCCTTTACCCCCCACGCCGTAAACGGCAATATTTTCGCCCAATAAAACCAAATGGCCGTGCCCTGAATCAGGTGCACGGCCGTTTTGTTGGCTAGCTGCGAAAACTGGAATCAGTCATTGTGCTGTAACTTCAATTGCCGCAGTTGATGCTCAATCTGCCGGAGCACATCGGGCATGGCGGCGGATTGGGTTTGGGCATTCACAGGCCAACTGATCAGGGCGGCGGTGTCTTTATGGGCTTGAATGCGCTGGCAGCCGGCCACGACGGTGGAGTGGTTCTTCCCGCCCAGCACACCGGCGATTTCCGCATAACTCATCCGCGTATGGGCGCGAGCCAAAAACATCGCGATGGAACGGGCCATCGAAACATGCCGACGCCGATCCGCATGGGTTAGACTGCCCACGGTCAAAGCAAAGTATTGGGCCACTTCCTGCATAATCTCGGGCAGGGTCAGCACGGCCGTAGTGGCGGTCTGCTGATGCAGCAGGCGACGCATGAGCTGAGGATTGCCGTGGTGCATTTCCATCCCCGCCAACGCCCGCAACCACAGGCCTTCGAGTTCACGAATCGAACCGTTGCAGTTCTGGGCGATCTGGGCCATGACGGTATCACGCACCGTAACGCCCTGCCGGCAGGCCTTGCGGCGCAGGATTTCCAGCCGCGTGGCGACATCGGGGCTGTCCAGCCGCACAACCATACCCGCCGAGAAACGGCTGGTCAGGGCCGGGGCCATGCTGGCCAGATCGGTGGGTGCCACATCACTGGCCAGCACCAACTGCTGGCCCGACAGGGTCATGTGATTGAGCGTGTGCAGCAGTTCATTCTGCGTGGATTTTTTGTTGGCCAGAAATTGTACATCGTCCACAATCAGCAGGTCTGCTTGGCGCAACCGCCGGCGGAAAGCCTCGGTTCCGTGCGAACGGATCGCTTCGATATAGTCGTTGGTAAACTGTTCCGCCGTCAGATAGGCCACGCGTTTCTGCGGATGGCGCAGCTGAAATTGCCGGCACATGGCCACCAACAAATGCGTCTTACCCAGTCCGCTGGCGCCATGCAGGAAGAAGGGATTGAACTGGACGCCGGGCTGCTGGATCACCGCCATGGCCGCGTGATAGGCCATCTGGTTGCACGGACCGATGACAAATTCCTCAAAATTGTAACGTTCGCCCATGGGCAGGTTGTAAGCGTGCTTATCCACCACCTTCGTGCGCGGCACGGCGACCGGGGCAGGTACGGACGCCGGGACGGCACGCGGGGCAGCTACCCGCAGCGCGGGGTCCACCGTGACCGTCAGTGCGGGGACGCACTTCAGGACCCCGGCGGCAACCTGCTGGAACAGCGCGGCCTGCTGATTTTGCAGCATCTTGGCCGTGAATTCGTTGGCGGTGGCAATCTGAATCTGGTCGGGCGCGGTGAGGGTGATCTGGATGCGGGATTCAAACCAGAGCGCGTAACGATGTTCGCCCAGCGCCTGGCGAAAAGCCGCGATGATTTCCGTGGTGAGTTCGGCGGCGTTTGCGGACGGCAGTCCGGCAACGGGCAGCGTCGAAGCATGGTGCAAACTGGCAACAGCTGACATGGATGCGGTCTCCGGCCCCAACACAGGGGCCAAGCAGGACTCGTGAATCAAGCGATACACAATCCATCCTGGAGTACTGCCACCGCCCGTCCTGGGCAGTTGTCGCATCCCCGAGCCATACCCGTCAGATTCACGGCGGTGCGCAAGCACACCCCCACTGACCGGCACGTTCAAGGGAAGCCATCCATGCTTCGGGTCTGGGTTCCAACCGTTTCGGCGCCGCACACGTTCGACCAAAGTTACCTCTGGTCAGACATGGACGGCGGCAATTCCGTTCCCAACACAAACCATCAAAACCATTCCGCACACGCCCGCACCGGGACTAAATCCTGAACTCAATTTCACCGCGGGCACAGGCGTGGACGGGAGTTTCATCCGTGACGCAACAGGGACTATTTATACCCTATCCCAAGCCCAGAGCAATCGTAATTTTCGGGGTAGTTTTCCACAGTGCCGCAATGGTTTGTCGGGGCACTACTTAGGAACAATTATTTTCCTGCGTACACCAGTTATACACAGGGGTCGCAGGTCTGTGGATAATCGGTGCCGAGGTGGGAAAATATTTACTTGACATACACCTTAGGCCCATGAATAAAGGCTGGGATTGTGTTTATTAGATTTAATTTACGGGCGTGAGCAATGGCTCGGTCGCGCCAAAGATGTAGTCCAAATGGACCTGCCATTCGGGGAGCAACTGCGGATAGTCCGTACGGTAGTGCACGCCGCGGGTTTCCGCCCGGGCCAACGCCCCCGAGGTCATCAGCCAGGCTATTTCCAGCATATTCTGGACTTCCCAGCCGGCGGGCGTATCCAAGGTTTTGTCCAGCACGTAACGCGCCCAGAAACCGATGATTTCCAGCGACTCGGCCAGGCGTTCACCGCAGCGTTCGATCCCAGCGTTGCGCCACATCAGCGACCGCAGGGAACTGCGTACATCCGCCAGATCAAGCTCGGTACGTGGACTGGCGCTGACCGTAGTGGTGAAACGCGGGACTTTGATTTCGGTATTGTCGCTGGCCACCTGTTGGCCGGCCATCATCCCGGCCCGGGCGCCGAAAACCAGCGCTTCGATGAGCGAATTGGACCCCAGCCGGTTGGCCCCGTGCAGACCGGTATAGGCCACCTCGCCCACAGCCAGAAGATTGTTCACCCCGGTCCGGCCATACAGGTCCGTCTTCATGCCCCCAACCATATAGTGGCAACTGGGATGGACGGGGATGGGTTTGCGGCTGGGATTGATGCCAAAACTCATGCACATTTGGAAAATGCCCGGGAAACGTTCCTGAAAGGCCGCTTCGGTCAAGTGCCGGGCATCAAGATAAACATGCGTGATCTGAGTCTTGGCCATCTGCGCCAGAATCGCCCGCGAAACCACATCCCGGGGGGCAAGTTCCGCATCGGGGTGATAATCCGGCATAAAGCGGTAACCGGAGCGGTCAATCAGCCGGGCACCTTCGCCCCGCACCGCTTCGCTGATCAAGGCCCGGGTGGCCCCGGCGATATAGAGCGTAGTGGGATGAAACTGCACAAGCTCGGGCCCCCGGAAGGTAGCCCCGGCGCGATACGCCATAGCCTGACCATCGGCGGTGGCAATCGCCGGATTAGTGGTTTCGCGGAACAACATTCCCGCCCCACCGCTGGCCAGAATTGTGATCCGGGCCCGCACCAGAAATAACCCGCGTTCGGCACTCCAGGCAATCGCGCCCAGACATTCGTTATCCACCGTCAGCAAATCCAGCACGAAGGTATTTTCCAGCAATTGCACGGATTCACGCTGGGTCACCTGATACATAAGACAATTGGCCAGTTCTTTGCCGGTGGCATCACCCAGCGCATGCAGAATGCGCGGCGAACTGTGCCCGCCTTCGCGGGTTACGGCCAGCATACCGCCCAACTCGCGGTCAAAATTTACGCCCCAGCGCAGCAACTGGTCAATCTGAATGGGCGCTTCCCGGACCATGGTTTCCACGGCGGACACATCACACAGACCGCAGCCGGCTTTGAGCGTGTCCTGCACATGCTGGGCAAAGCTGTCGTCCGAGCGCCACACGCTGGCCACCCCACCCTGGGCATAGTAACTGTTGGATTCGTGCTTTTGATTTTTGGTCAGGATGGTGACTTCGCCGAATTCTGCCGCGGCCAGTGCGGCCCGCAAGCCCGCCACACCGCTGCCGATAATCAGCACATCGGTGGGTACCAACGGCAACCGGTGCGCCTTGAAAGGCACCAGATAGCGACGTATGAGTGATGGGTCAAAAGTTTGATACACGCGGTGCGGTTATCCCTGCAGCCGTTTGGCGGCGTTGGACTGCGGGTAACGTTGCTTGAGTTCATCGGCCAAACGTTTCGCCTGATCTTTTTTGTCTTTATCTTTTTGCAGCAATTCCACCGCAGACAACAAAGCTTCGGGCGCCTGGGGCAAGGTGGGATAATGGGCCACAATGCGGATGTACGATCCCACGGCCAAATCGGCTTTATTCAACGCGGCGTACGCCTGAGCCTGGGCCATATACAATCGCACCGCCTGATCCCCGCTGGCACCGGCCAACATGGCATCTACTTTGGTGACGACCGCGTCATAGCGCTTAGCTTTGACATCGGCTTCAATCGCGTTGACCGAGGCCGCATCCACCGTACCGGCCGTAACTGCGGGGGTCTGGGTATTGTCCGGGGTGGCCGGTGTGGTATTGGTATTTGCCGGCGTGGCGACTTCCGTCCCGCCCAAAGCTTTGGCCATTTCGGCGGCTTTTACGGTATTACCGGCTTTGGTGTAGATTTCCAGCAACATCGTGCGGAACTCTTTTTGCACCTCGGCGGCTTTGAAACGTTTATCGGCCATCTTACCGGTCAGAAGCCCAGCCGCATCGGTCAGGCTGCGGCTCCGCGCGTCAGGCAGCGTGGTGGGTTTCAAGGCAAAGACCCATACCTCGGGATTGGCGTCCAGCACCACCATCAGACTGCGGATCGCATCGGAATAACGACCGGAAGCATCAAAGGCCCGAATCGCCCGGGCGTGTCCCACTACCGCCAGCGTCCCCATGCCGGGTAGCGCCTTGGCATAGAGTTCTGCGGCATCTTTGATCTTGCCGTTGTTATACGCTTTTTCGGCAGCGGAGAAATCTGAATATTTGTCAATTTCAACGGTTTTAACCTTGGCCAGTTCCGCCGTGCGTTCGCCATTTTTTTCATAGACCAACTTACCGTCACGAACCGTCTGGACCGCGACATCTTTTTCCTTGAAACCGGAATCCACCGTGTCCGCCCAAGTCGCGGTCAGACCAAGACTCACGCAGAAGGCCAGAACGCTTAGGGAATGTTTCATCTGCATACGTGCTACTCCTTTGAATTGCCTCTACAACAGCATGTTCGTATCTGGTTTCAGGCGTCACAAGGCCAACGCTCAACCGGGCCGTTTAGTGCATCGCTACTACTACTATACGTTACTGCGGGCCACCGCGTTGGCTCCTACGCATAAATATAAAACTGCCATCCGCACTGCCAGACCATTGGTAACCTGGGTCAGAATGACCGATTGCGGTCCATCGGCCACCGCGGTGGAGATTTCCAGCCCGCGGTTCATCGGGCCGGGATGCAGCACCATGATATCGGGCTTGCAGGTGGCCAGCCGGTCACTGGTCAGGCCGAAACTCTTGGTATATTCCCGCAAACTCGGGAACGCGGAACTGGTCAGGCGTTCGAACTGCACGCGGAGCATATTCACCACATCCGCCTGCGGCAGCACGGCATCCAGATCGTGACTGACCTTGACGCCAAAGCTCTCAAAGGTGCGCGGGCACAAGGTAGCCGGTCCGACTACGGTAACCTGGGCTCCCATCTTGGTCAGCCCCCAGATATTCGAGCGGGCCACCCGGCTGTTGGAAATATCCCCGACAATGACCACCTTCAGCCCTGCCAATTGACGCCCCCGCTGGGTCATGGTTTCCTGAATGGTGAAGATATCCAGCAACCCCTGCGTGGGGTGTTCATGGCACCCATCACCGGCGTTGATCACCGAACACCCCACCACCTGCGCCAGCAGGTGTGGCGCCCCGCTGTTGCGGTGCCGGACGACGATGGCGTCCACGCCCATGGCTTCGATATTGCGGGCGGTATCCTGCAGGGTTTCCCCCTTGGACACACTGCTGGTGGAGACGGAAAAATCCAGCACGTCGGCACTGAGCCGCTGGGCGGCCAGCGAAAAACTGGTTTTGGTGCGGGTGGAATCTTCGAAGAACAGATTGGCCACGACCTTGCCGCGCAAGGCCGGGACTTTTTTAATGCTGCGGGTGGAAACCTCTTTCAAGGAACGGGCCGTGTCGAGAATGGCGTTTATTTCCGCCAACGACAGCGACTCGAGGTCCAGCAGGTGCGGGCGCGTCCATATGCGATCCAACGTAGGCATAGCCGGCGTTCCTTTATGAGGCGGTGACCAGGACCACATCATGCACATCGTGCGGTTGCAACTTCACTTGAATCTTACTGGTGGCGGGCACGGTGACGGTTTTACCCACCACGTCCGCAGCGATGGGATAATCGCGCCCGCCGCGATCAATCAGCGTCACCAGACGAATCGCCCGCGGCCGCCCGAACGCCACCAGCGCATCCAGCGCCGCCCGGACCGACCGGCCTGTGTTCAGCACATCATCAATCAGCACAATCACCCGGTCATCCACCGGAAAACTAATGTCGGTTTCATACGGCACCACCAGCCGGGAACGGGTGGACAGATCATCACGGTACATCGTGATATCCAAGGACCCGACATCCACCTGACTTATGCCCGCCGCTTGTAACATAGGCACCAACCGTTGGGTGATAGGATCCCCGCCCCGGCGGATTCCCACCAAGGCCGGCAACGAGCCATCGGGACCGCGAAAATCGGGCCGGGTGGCGATCTGCTGGGCCATATTTCGCAGACAGACTTGAATTTGTTCGTCATCAAGTAGCACGTTCATGAGCGTAGATTCTAACGCTTTGCGCCATTGGGGGAAACGGGCCGGGCCGACCGATAAAATTTTTCTGGTTCAGGGCTGTTCTGCGGGCTGGGTAGCGGATGGGGCCGGGGCATACTGCCCCCTGACAATCCCGCGTTTGGGGTCGGGGGCTTCGGGGAGGGTCAGTTTCCAGGCTGGCTGGGTCGCGGAGGCCATTTGGCCCCCCAGACTGGGGCAATAGATGAGATTGGCGGGGAGTTTGTCGGGCTGGCCGCGCAGGCGGGTGACGACTTTTTCGGTGTTCCGGTCCTTGGCCCAGCCCCCGTACAGATTTTCGAAATACCATAATTCCGTCCGGTAAATGACTTCTCCCTGTTTGGCGGAATGGAAATCCCGATTCCGGATCAACTCCACCAGCACCGTAGCATGGCCATTATCCGCCGCCATCCATAACGGCCGGCAATGGTCGTAAAACTGGGGCATCTTACGGATAAAGTCTTCGATCCAGACCCGGCCTTCGGGTTTGATGGCCCCTGTTGGTTCGATGGGCCGATGGTAATCCATCGTAACCCCCTCCCAGCGGGTCTGGTCGTCCCAGACAATCAGGTCGTAAAGGCGCCCGGGCAGGAGTTTATCAAAGGTATAGGTCGGCGGGCTGGTGTTACTGCTGCGCGGGGTATAGATACCCGGCCCCGGCTTGGCCTGTGAAACGGCCAAGGGGTCGGCCAAACTACGGTCAATCGCCAGTACCTGGTGGATGGGCCGGGTGCTGGTCAGCGTCAGCTTCACACTCACGCCGGCCGGGGCGGTGGCGGGCGCAGTAGTCGGCAGACTCAGGGCATACGCCCACAGCGCCAAAGTGCCCAACAACAAGACTACCAGCCAGAGCCGAACCGTCATGGGTGGCCTCGTTAGGATGCCAGAACCTGCCGCACAAAGTCCACATCCGCAGGGCTTAGATACCGCCCCGCCGCCTGCACGTTGCACACGGCCTGGCCGATATTGCGGAAGCCGGGGATGACGCAGGCCACATTGGGCTGGGCCAGATCATAATTGAGCGCCATTGCGGCCAAGTCTTCGGTGGTAGGGCCAAAGCGGGCCTTGAGTTGGGCCAGTTTGGGCTTGAGTTTGAGCAATTCTTCGCGGGTGAATTTCTTGGCATTGCGGCGGTGATCGCCTTCGTCAAAAGTCGGAGGATTATCGGGATTGAACTTATCCAGCAGCAAGCCCTGCGCCAAGGGGCTGAAGCAGACAAAGCTCAGGCCGTGCTGCGCCATGAGGTTGGCCACGCGACTGCCGGGACGGATGAATTGGTCATCCATGGCATGGGCCCAGCTTTGCAGACAGGTGGGCTTTACATGGGGCACCAGCCGTTCGAAATCATCGGCGGAATACGCCGACAGGCCCACCAGCCGGACTTTGCCCTCCGCAACGAGCTTATTCATCGTGACCACGGCATCGGCCAGATAGCAGTCCTTGGGGCCGAAGTTGCCATGATGGAAATAGTAAATATCGAGATAGTCACGTTTGAGGTTGATCAGCGACTGTTCGCACTGATGACGGATATGCGCTGCCTCGTAGGCATGTGCCGCGGTGCCGGGGAAGTGCCCGACTTTGGAGGCAATCAGCACCGACGTACTGACCACACCCAGTCGTTCCAACACGCGGGTCAGCATCTGTTCGGCCTTGCCGTTGCCATAGACGTCGGCGTTATCAAAGTGGTTAACCCCCGCATCCAGCCCGGCCTTTACGGCGGCGGTAACCTCGTCTTCGTTCACATTGGCCCAGCCGTTGGGACTGCCATTGACCCAATTCAGCCCCCCCATGGTCCAGCAACCAAAACTGATTTCCGAGACCTTCACGTCACTGCGTCCTAGTTTGCGATATTGCATTTTGTGCCTCATAAAAGGGATCATGATTGAATTACAACGCAAAACCGACGAAACTCTTGCCACTATACCCCAACGGGGGATAAATACCAGCAGACTTGCGGAGACGTTGCGATGCAGACTTTCTTGCCCAGAATTGATACCCACGCTCGTTTGGAACCGGTCGGCACCATCCTGCACGGGGCCGGCCAGGCCAATGGCCAGGACTTTATTGATTACAGTCAGGTCATGCGGCAAATCAACCCCGCACCATTACCGGCAGTGTATATGGCCTATCTGGGGGTTAATAATCAACTCGATTCAATCGCGAAATGGATGGAAACGCACCGTGTACTGTTGGCGAAGTTCCACCCCGGGGTGGCATTACAGGTGGGCTTGAGTATGACCAAAGATGGTACCCCCAGCCTGCATTATGAACAGAATGTGGCCGCGGGGAAATACGATGCCCAGTTGCACGCCATCCTGAGCGGATTACTAAGCCTGAACGTGCCGATCTACCTGCGGATCGGTTATGAATTCAACGGCCATTGGAACGGCTATGAACCCGAAACCTACCGCGCGGCATTCCGCCGGATTGCACTGATGGCCAGGCAGGATTATCCCGATCTGAAGCTGGCCACAGTCTGGTGTGTGGAGCCCGGCGGGCTGCACGCCCCATGGCAGCAGTATCAACCCGGCGCGGATGTGGTGGACTGGTGGGGTGTGGATGTATTCAGTCCCGAGCAAATCACCTACCGGGTGACGCAGGAATATCTCGCCGCCGCGCTGCGTGCGGGCAAGCCGGTGATGATCGGCGAATCCACCCCGCGTTATGTGGGGGTAAAGGAAGGGGAATCCGCGTGGCAACGCTGGTATGCACCCTACTTCGATCTGATCCACACCTGCCCGGCCATCAAGATGTTCTGTTACATCAACTGGGATTGGAGCAAATATCCCATGTGGCAGGATTGGGGCAATGCCCGGATTCAGGATAATGCCATGGTGCAAACAAATTACCTGCAGGAAATGCAGCACCCGTACTATCAGCACGCCCGGTGACATCCGAAGCACCCGCGCTCAGCCTCACGCATTAATCCGCCCATCCATGGGCGAACTGGCCGTGGCATAGAGCTTGCGCGGAATGCGCCCGGCCCGGGCACTGAGATACCCCGCCACCGTGGCGGCCTTCATCGCATGGGCCATCGCCACCGCATCGGTCGCCCCGGCAATAGCGGTATTCAGCAGCACGCCATCCACACCCAATTCCATCGCCAGCGTCACATCAGACGCATTACCCACACCCGCATCCACAATCACCGGATACGTGGGGTCATTGGCTTTGAGCTTTTCTAAAATGATGCGGATGTTATTGGGATTCAGCACGCCCTGACCCGAACCAATCGGCGAACCGGCCGGCATAATCGCCGCGGCGCCGGCTTCTTTCAGACGCTGACAGAGAATCGGATCATCCGAGCAATAGACCAGCACCTGAAAGCCATCTTTAACCAGCACCTTCAGCGATTCCAAAGTGCCCCAAGGGTCCGGCAAGAGTGTCTGGGTCTCGGCCAGACATTCCAGCTTCACCCAGTCCGCGCCTTTGAAATTGGAATTCGCCAGCATTTCACGCCCCAAGCGGGCCACGCGAATCACATCCTCCGCCGAAAAACACCCGGCGGTATTGGGCAACAGCGTGTACCGGGCCGGATCAATAAAATCCAAAATATTGCGCCCCGAGTTTTTATCCTGCAACCGTTCGCGGCGCACGGCCACCGTAATCACATCCGCACCGGAAGCTTCGTGGCAGGCCTGCATCATTTCGAGACTGGAATATTTACCGGTACCGACAATCAGCCGGCTGCTCAGGGTATAGGAACCAATTTTGAACGGGGGAATCAGACTCATGGGGTAACTCCAATGCGGAATAAAGTGGGCTTAACCACCACCGACAAACGTGGCGATCTCGATCCGATCACCTTCCTGAACCGCCGTGGCGGTGTACTGTTGTCGGGGGACTAATTCGTGGTTGCGTTCCACGGCAAACAGCCGGGGCTGCTGCTGGATGCGCGCCAGCAACTCCGCAATGGTTGCGGGTTCGGGCAGTTCATATGGTTCACCGTTGAGAACAATCTTCATACGTGCAGTATACGTGGGAAGGGCAGGGCAATAAAGGGATACTGCCCGGCAAATACGCAATAATGAATCCTCGGCCCGTGAGGGCCTGCCTTACGGCAACTGCTTGCCGCGCGCCGCAATCAGCAAGGTATACCAATCCTCGCGGCTAAGTTTCAAATCCAGCGCCCCGGCGGCGGTACGGATGTTCGCGGGATTCACACTGCCCACGATGGGGACGATATTGCTGGGATGTTTGAGCAGCCACGCCAGTGCCAGCACACTGCGTGTGGTACCCAGGCGCTCGGCCATGGCATCCAGCGCGGCGACTAGTTGTTGCATGAGTTCCAACTGCGGGTGATTCGGGCGGATCTTGCCGCCGGTGCCCAGCATCCCCCCCGCCAACGGGCTCCAGGACAACGGGATCAGATTATTGGTCAGGCATTGGTCCAAAGTGCCATCATTGAAACAATCCAGTTTGCCCAGATGAATTTCCACCTGATTGACCAACAGCGGCCAGGGCAGAAAATGTTGCAGCAGGGTCACCTGACTGGGGGCAAAATTACTCACCCCGAAGTAACGCACCTTGCCCGCAGAGTGCAGCCGGGCAAAGGCTTCGGCCACTTCCGTAGGGTTCATCAGAAAATCGGGCCGGTGCAGTTGATAAATATCAATCACCTCCACGCCCAG